>QHWK01000883.1 GCA_003223775.1 Acidobacteriota bacterium | reverse complement strand
CTTTCGATCGCGGTCGAGGCGAACGGCGCCCAGTCGGATCGTCAGGAGGTGCGGTTCGGCATCGACGAGTTCAGCTCGGAACTGACCGACAAAGGACATCGCCTGTTCCGGGTGAACGGCAAGCCGATTCTGATCCGCGGCGGAGGCTGGGCGTCGGACATGCTGCTTCGTCCGAAATCGCCGGCGCGTCTCGAGGCGGAGTTCCGCTACGTGAAGGAGATGGGGCTGAACACGATCCGCACCGAGGGCAAGCTCGAGACCGACGCGTTCTACGATCTCGCCGATCGCGAAGGCATTCTGATCATGCCGGGATGGTGCTGCTGCGATCAGTGGGAGTCGTGGGACAAGTGGGATGTCGAGAACTATACGGTCGGTCCGGCGTCGCTGCGCGATCAGCTGCTTCGCCTGCGGAACCACCCGAGCATCTTCGTCTGGCTGAACGGCAGTGATAGGCCGCCGATTGCCGCCGTCGAGCAGAAATACCTCGACATCGAGCGCGAGCTGGAATGGTCGCGGCCGACGCTCTCGAGCGCGGCGGAAGCGCCGGGACCGGTCAGCGGACCGAGCGGCGTGAAAATGCGCGGGCCGTACGATTACGTGCCGCCGTCGTACTGGCTCGCCGACGGCGCGCACGGCGGCGCGTTCGGCTTCTCGCCCGAGGTCGGACCGGGCGCCGCGGTTCCGCCGCTCGAAAGTCTGCGCGACATGCTTCCGCCCGATCATTTATGGCCGATCGATCAAGTCTGGAACTTCCACGCGGGCGGCGGACAGTTCAAGAACCTCGCGCTGTTCACCGGCGCGCTGGAGGCCCGCTACGGCAAAGCGGTGAACGTGGCGGATTATGCGCGCAAGGCGCAGGCGCTCGCCTACGAAGGCGAGCGCGCGATGTTCGAAGGATACGCGCGCAACAAGTACACAGCGACCGGCGTCATCCATTGGATGCTGAACAACGCGTGGCCCTCGATGATGTGGCATCTCTACGATTACTATCTGCGTCCCGGCGGCGGGTACTTCGGCGCGAAGCGCGCATGCGAGCCGCTGCACGTGCAGTATTCGCCGGTCGATCGATCCGTCGTCGTGGTGAACGATACGCCGGCCGACGCGACCGGTCTGCACGTGGCCGCGAGCGTGCTCGACTTCAATCTCGTCGAGAAGTTCACGCGCGAGGCGGCGCTCGACGTGCCGGCCGATGCCGTGCGCCGTGCCTTCGAGATTCCCGCCACCGCGGGGCTGACGCGGACCTACTTCGTTCGCCTCACGCTGCGCGACCGCGCGGGCGGCGTGGCGAGCCGCAATTTTTACTGGCTCTCGACCGCGGACGATCGGCTCGAGTGGGCGAAGACGCAGTGGTATTACACGCCGACGAGACGCCACGCCGATCTCACCGCGCTCGCACGGCTGCCGCAGACGACGGTCTCGGTCTCAGCGGCGTTCGACGCGGACGAACGGGAGTCCGGCGCGCGCGTGACCGTCGCGAACACCGGCCGCGCGCTTGCGTTCCAGGTTCATCTCGAGCTGGTCGATCCGCGCGACGGCAAGGAAATCCTGCCGGCGTTCTGGGAGGACAACTACTTCGAGCTCCTGCCCGGCGAGCGGCGAGAGATTCGTGTCGCCTATCTTCGACGCGATCGCGAGCCACCGCCCAGAGTGACGGCCGACGCGTGGAACACCGCGTCGGCCGTCACTCTGGGCGGTGGCTCGCGATCGCGTCGCGTCCAGCCGGTCGCGCCGATGGGCATCTTCGGCGTCGTCAGCGTCGAGGCGCGCGGCCACGTCGTCACCACGATCCTGATTGGCATGGGCGCGATGCTGCTGACGGCGATCAGCTACGGGCGAATGGCGCGCGTGTATCCGAGCGCAGGATCGGCGTTCACCTACGTCGGCCGCGAGCTGAACCCGGCTCTCGGGTACGTCACCGGGTGGAGCATGGTGATGGATTACGTGCTGAACCCGATCATCTGCACGATCTGGTGCAGCAAGGCCGCGATGAACGTGCTGCCAGGCGTGCCGTACGAGGCATGGGCGGCGCTGTTCGCCGTCCTGTTCACCGCGCTCAACCTGCGCGGCGTCAAGGCGAGCGCGCGAACCAACGAAGTGCTCGCGGTCGCGCTGTCCGTCGTCCTGGTCGTGTTTCTCGCGTCGGGCCTCCGGTACGTCTTCAGCATGCCCCTGGGCCGCCGCGAGCTGGCGACGCCGTTTTACGATCCTCGGACGTTCTCGCTGCCGGTCGTCCTCACCGGCGCGTCCATCGCGTCGCTGACCTACATCGGCTTCGACGGGATCTCGACCTTGTCGGAGGAAGTCGAGAATCCGCGGCGGAACATCATGCTCGCGACGGTGTGGACGTGCCTGATCATCGGAGCGCTCGCGTCGATTCAGGTCTACGTCGCGCAGCTGGTATGGGGCGACTGGAAAGGCTTCCCCGACGTCGACACGGCATTCGTGTACGTCGCGGGAAAAGCCGGCGGGCCGCTGATGTTCCAGCTGCTCAACGCCGCGCTGCTCGTGGCGAACTTCGGATCCGGAACCGGATCGCACCTTGGCGCCGCGCGGCTGCTGTACGGCATGGGGCGCGGGAACGCGCTGCCGCGGTCGTTTTTCGGTGCGATCGATCCGCGGCGGAACATCCCGCGCAACAACGTGCTCCTCGTCGGCGCGATCGCGCTCGCCGGCAGCCTGACGCTGACCTATCAGCTCGGGGCGGAGATGCTGAACTTCGGCGCGTTCATCGCGTTCATGGGGGTGAACCTCGCGGCGTTCACGCGTTACTGGGCGCGGGCGGACCGCAAACGGCCGGTCGATTTCATCCTGCCGCTGCTTGGGTTCCTGATCTGTCTGTACTTGTGGCTCAGTCTTCGCACGCCGGCGAAAATTGGCGGCGGCCTCTGGCTCGGAGCCGGGCTGCTGTACGGCGCGATCAAAACGCGCGGCTTCCGCGGAGATCTCGTGTCGTTCGAGGCGCAATGACTCGAGAGATACGGCCGCTCAGAGCGTCGTCAGGAATCGACGCGATCGGCTTTCTGTCTGTCGCTGAGTCCCACTCCAAACCGTGCGTTGTAGCGATTGACGAACCCGCCGCAAGATCCGCCGCGCCGCCATCGTGGAAGTAGGGCGATGCTGCCACAACGCACGCAGCGGCGTCGTCCGCAGGTGCCTGCCGACGAGCCCGTTGTCGTTGCGCTCATAGATATTCCGGCTGACGACGGGTA
>QHWK01000044.1 GCA_003223775.1 Acidobacteriota bacterium | reverse complement strand
GCTGGCCACAGCATCTGGTTCGAGCGCGATCAAGTCTTCGCATACTCGCTGCCCGGCCTCACCGAGGGCCTTGTGTGGATCGGGCCGGAACATCTGAAGCAGCAGTACGGCGGCTGGCCGTTCAAGCCTGACGTGGCGTGGCTGAACCTCCAGACGATTGCGACGCACCACTTCAAGACGCTCATCGCGAAGCAAGGCTTCGTCGCGAAGAAATGCGATGCGCCGCAGCCGAGCCGTCTCGCGCAGTTCTTCTTCCCGACGCTGAGCGCGAACGAGCCTGGCTGCGATCGCCTGCACTGGCTCGACGGCAGCATGGTGCGCGACTGCTGCGACGATCACGATCGCTGCTTCGACAAGAACGGCTGCACCGAGAAATCGTGGTGGCAGTTCTGGAAGAGCTGGAGCTGCGATTTCTGCAACATGGCGGTAGTAAGCTGCTTCGCCGTGGGATCCGACATGGATCCGTGCCGCGGCCGCTCGTGGTGGAGTTGCTGATGCGTCACGCGATCGGGTTCGCCGTCGGCGCGATCGCATTCTGGGCGGCGCATGTCGTCGAGGCGGCGCATTGGCACGACTGGTTTCACGGCGAGTACGAGCCGTGGTTCTTGAATTCCGGCCGCGGCATTCTGTTCACGATGGGATGTGTGTGGCTGGCGAGCGCGCTGACAGCGGCACTCAACCGATCGACGCGGCCCGTGAAAGGGATGGCCCTTGGCGGCGGCGCGTGCACGGCCATGACCGCCGTCCTGTTTCTGACGGGACCGGGGCCGGGGACGATCTTTCCGATCGTGCTGGCGGCCGGTGGCGTCACGCTTCTCTTCAGCAGCGTCACCGGCGCGTGGGCCGGTGCGGGCCTTCGACGCTTCGCACCGGCGAGACGATGAACGGCGGAAGGTGAATCAGCAAAGGTGAGGACCGCGAGGACGACTGTTCTCGCGGTCCGTTCAGGCACGCGCGGTCCGCTTTCTTGACCCGCCCGGAACGCGCATAGTACCGTTACCTGTTCCGCTCGCAGCGTTCAGTCCCACATGGAACAGGCCACCGAAGCACCGCTCAAGAAGACGCCGCTCAATGCCCGCCATCGCGCATCGGGCGCGAAGATGGTGCCGTTCGGCGGCTGGGATATGCCGGTCGAGTACGCCGGCGGCCTCGTGCAGGAGCACATGGCCGTTCGCACGCGCGCGGGCCTGTTCGACGTCAGCCACATGGGCGAGATCGAGATCGCAGGCAAAGACGCGCTCGCCGCGGTTCAGCGCATCTCGTCCAACGACGCGTCGAAGCTGCAGGTCGGCCAGGCGCAGTACTCCGGTCTCCTCTCGCCGCAGGGCACCTTCATCGACGATCTGCTCGTGTATCGTCTCGCGCCCGCGCACTTTCTGCTCGTCGTCAACGCGGGGAACATCGCGAAGGACTACGCCTGGATCGCCGACGCGATCAAGCCGGTCGGGGACGCTGTCGCCGTTGACGCGAGCTCGCGCTACGCGCTCCTGGCGGTGCAAGGTCCCGAAGCCGCCAGCGTGCTGCAACCGCTGACCGGGATCGAGCTCGCCGGCATCAAGTACTACTGGTTCGCGCACGGCGAGGTGGCGAACGTGCGCGCCACCGTTTCGCGCACCGGCTACACGGGCGAGGACGGCTTCGAGATCTTCGTCCCGCCGCAGTCGGCCGACCGCGTCTGGCAGGCCATTCTCGAGGCGGGCCGCTCGGCCGACGTCGTCCCGTGCGGCCTCGGCGCGCGCGACACCCTGCGGCTCGAGGCCGCGATGCGCCTCCACGGCAACGACATCGACGAGACGACGACGGCGCTCGAAGCGGATCTGAGCTGGATCGTCGGCTGGAAGAAGGACGACTTCATCGGCGCTGCGCCGCTGCGCGAGCAGAAGGCGACAGGGGTGCGCCGCAAGATCATCGGCTTCGAGATGCTCGACCGCGGCATCGCGCGCCACGGCTACGACGCCTACGTCGGCGGCGAGAAGGCCGGCGTGGTGACGAGCGGAACGCAGACGCCGTACCTGAAGAAGGCCATCGGGATGGCGTATCTTCCCGTCGAGCGGACGGCCGTCGGGACCGAGTTCGACGTCGACATTCGCGGCCGCCGCACACGCGCTCGCGTCGTCCCGATGCCGTTCTACAAGCGACAGAAGTAGCGAGCCGGGTCGTCCGGACCCGGCGGGAGCGATTGATGGCGTACCCGGCCGGCCTCAAGTACACGAAGGACCACGAGTGGATCGAGCTCTCGGGCGACAAGGGCAAGGTCGGCATCACCGACTACGCCCAGCAGCAGCTCGGCGACGTCGTCTACGTCGAGCTCCCCGAGGTGGGCGCGAAGCTGAAGCAGGGCCAGTCGTTCGGCACGATTGAGTCGGTGAAGGCCGTCTCGGAGCTGTACGCGCCCGTCACCGGCGAAGTGGTCGAAGTGAACGGGGCGTTGAAGGACAAGCCCGAAGCGGTGAACGCCGATCCGCACGCGAGCTGGATGATCGTGGTGAAGCTGACCAATCCCGGCGAAGCCGGCGCGTTGCTCGACGCGACGCAGTATCAGGAACTGGTGAAGTAGCGCCCGCATGGTGTTCGACTTCGAGTCTTTTTCGTCCCGCCACATCGGACCCGACGCCGAGGAAACCACCGCGATGCTCAAGGCGGTCGGGGCGTCGTCGCTCGACGCGCTGATCGACGAGGCGATTCCTGCCCGTATTCGCCTGAAGCAGTCGTTGAACCTGCCCAGGGGGCAGAGCGAGCATCATTTCCTCAGCGAGCTGCAGACGCTCGCGTCGCGCAACCAGGTGTTCCGCTCGTTCATCGGCCTCGGCTACTACGACTGCATGACGCCGAGCGTCATTCTCCGCAACGTCCTCGAGAACCCCGGCTGGTACACGCCTTACACGCCGTACCAGGCCGAGATCGCGCAAGGCCGCCTCGAGGCGCTCCTCAACTTCCAGACGATGGTGCGCGATCTGACGGCGATGGAGGTAGCCAACGCGTCGCTGCTCGACGAGGCGACCGCCGCCGCCGAGGCGATGACGATGCTGGCGCGCGTGCAGGCCAAGCGGATCGACGCGGTCGTCGGGCCGGCGCAGTTCTTCGTGGCCGATTCCGTGTTCCCGCAGACGCTCGACGTCCTGCGCGCCCGCGCCGAACCGCTCGGCATCGAGCTCGTCGTCGGCGACGCCGACCGCGCCCGATCGAACGTCGGCGTCGCCGTCGGAACGGATCTGCTCAGCCTGACGCTGCTCACGCCGCCCGGCGAGATGGGTGCCGACGTCGTGTACGGCAACTCGCAGCGATTCGGCGTCCCGCTCGGCTACGGCGGCCCGCACGCGGCGTTTTTCGCGACGCTCGAACGCCATGTCCGCCAGGCGCCGGGCCGGATCATCGGCGTGTCGATCGACGCCCACGGCAACACCGCCTATCGCATGGCGCTGCAGACGCGCGAGCAGCACATCCGCCGCGAGAAAGCGACGTCGAACATCTGCACCGCGCAGGCGCTCCTTGCCAATATCGCCGGTCTGTACGCCGTCTATCACGGTCCGAAGGGCCTCACGCGGATCGCCCAGCGCGTGCACGCGTATGCCGCGCTCCTCGAGCGCGAGCTCGCCGCTCGCGGCGTCGAGCAGCTGAACGACTACTACTTCGACACGCTGCGCGTCCGCCCGCGCGGCGGCGCGCCGGAAGTCGATCGGATCCGGAAGTCGGCCGAGAAGCTGCGGCTCAACTTCCGCTATCGCGACGACGGCACGATCAATATCGCGCTCGACGAGACGGCCGACGACAAGGACATCGCGGCGATCCTGGTCGCGTTCACGAGCGGAACGAGCGGCCGGCCGTCCGAGCTTTCCCGTCCGTCGGCTCTCGCCCTTCCGTCCTATCCCTCCACCCTCGCGCGGACGTCGCCGTTTCTGACGCACCCGGTCTTCAACACGCATCACTCCGAGACGCAGATGATGCGCTACATCCGCGCGCTCGAGCGCAAGGACGTCGGCCTCGACACGTCGATGATCCCGCTCGGGTCGTGCACGATGAAGCTGAACGCGGCCTCGGAGATGCTGCCGATTACCTGGGGCGAGTTCAACAAGCTGCATCCGTTCGCGCCGGTCGAGCAGACCGAGGCGTATCAGCAGATCTTCGCCGAGCTCGAGGCGATGCTCTGCGAGATCACCGGCTTCGCGGCAGTGTCGCTGCAGCCGAACTCCGGCGCGCAGGGCGAATTCGCGGGCCTGATGGCGATTCGCCAGTACCACCACGATCGCGGGGAGACGCACCGCGACGTCGTGCTGATCCCGGCGTCGGCGCACGGCACCAACCCCGCCAGCGCCGTCATGGTCGGCATGCACGTCGTCGTCGTCGCCAGCACGCGCGAGGGCAACATCGACGTCGACGATCTGCGCGCGAAAGCCGGGGAGTATCGCGACCGGCTCGCCGCGCTGATGGTCACGTATCCATCGACGCACGGCGTCTTCGAGGAGAGCATCCAGGACATCTGCGCGATCGTGCACCAGCACGGCGGGCAGGTGTACATGGACGGCGCGAACATGAACGCGCAGGTGGGGCTCACCAGCCCGGCGGCGATCGGCGCCGACGTCTGCCACATCAACCTGCACAAGACGTTCAGCATCCCGCACGGCGGCGGCGGCCCGGGCATGGGGCCGATCGGCGTCGCGGCGCACCTCGTGCCGTATCTGCCCGGCCATCCGATCGTGAAGGTCGGCGGCGCGCGCGCCGGCCACGCGGTCTCCGCCGCGCCGTGGGGCAGCGCGAGCATCCTGCTCATCTCGTACGCGTACATGAAGATGCTCGGCCGCGACGGCATGACCGACGCGACGCGCTACGCGATCCTCAACGCGAACTACCTGAAGTCGCGCCTCGAGCCGTATTTTCCGGTCCTCTACACGCGCGCGAACGGCCGCGTCGCCCACGAGATGATCTTCGACCTGCGCCCGCTGAAGCAGGCGAGCGGGATCGACGAGCTCGACGTCGCGAAGCGGCTGATGGATTACGGCTTCCATGCGCCGACCGTGTCGTTCCCCGTCGCCGGCACGCTGATGGTCGAGCCGACCGAGAGCGAAGCGAAGGACGAGCTCGATCGCTTCTGCGAGGCGTTGATTCAAATCCGCGCGGAGATTCAGGCGGTGATCGACGGCAAGGCCGATCGCCGCGACAACGTGCTCAAGAACGCGCCGCACACGGCCGGCGCGATCGCGGCCGACGACTGGAGCCATCCGTACTCGCGCGAGGAGGCAGCGTTCCCGCTGCCGTTCGTTCGCGCGAACAAGCACTGGCCGTCGGTCGGCCGCATCGACAACCCGTACGGCGACCGGAACCTGATGTGCTCCTGCCCGCCGGTCGCCGAATACGTGTGACCCGCGCGCGCGTATAATCGCGCGCGACCATGCGTCGGCCATTCTTCCGTCTCGCGGTGGCGATCGTGTGCGCCGCCGCGCTGCGCCTGCCCGCGTCGGCGCAACCCCACGCGCCGTCCGATCCGATCTTCGACACCCTGGCGGATCTCGTCACGGCGAAGATGCGCGAGCACCACGTGCCCGGCGCGGCGCTCGGCGTGCTGCGCGACGGCCGCGCGGAAATCCGCGCCTTCGGCGTCCGCAGCGTGGAGGATCCGCAGCCGATCACGAACGACACGGTGTTCCCGCTCGCCTCCATCTCCAAGACGGTGACGACGACCGCAGTGATGCGGCTGGTCGAGCAGGGCAAGATCGATCTGCGGGCGCCGGTGCGCAAGTACCTGCCCGATTTTCGCGTCGGCGACGAAGCGGCCAGCCGCGACGTGACGGTGTGGCATCTCCTCACGCACACCAGCGGATGGGAGGGGCAGCTGAGCGCCGCCGACAAGGGCGACGAGACGCTCGCGCGCTTCGTCGCCGGCCTCGCGACGAACATGCAGCTCGCGCCGCCCGGCGCGGCGTGGAGCTACAACAACGCCGGGTTCGGCGTGGCCGGACGCATCATCGAAGTCGTTACGGGCAAGACGTTCAGCGATGCGATCGACGATCTCGTCTTCGGTCCGATCGGCCTGAAGCTCGCGTTCACGCGTGTCGGCGACATCGCGGTCCATCGCTTCGCCCTCGGCCACCGCGCGAGCGCCGACGGCGTGCTGTCGATCGTGAAGCCGTTCACGCTCGGATCGACGCTGCCGGCCGGCGGCACCGCGATGGCGATGACCGACCTGCTCGAGTATGTGCGGTTCCACCTGGGCGACGGCACGAACGCGGCAGGTGCGCGCGTGCTCCGCCGCGTGACGCTCGAGGAGATGCGCCGCACCCAACTGCGCAAGCAGGCGTACGACGAGGACATGGGCCTCGCCTGGCACCTGCGGACCGTCGGCACCGTGCGAACCGCGGCGCACGGGGGCACCTTCGCCGGCCATATCCTCCTGCTCGAGCTCGTGCCGGAGAAGAACTTCGCGGTCGCGATCCTCACGAACGCCGGCAGCGGGTGGCGGTTGATTCAGGACGTCGAACGCGCAGCGCTCCGCGAGTACCACGGCGCCGTCTTCGCGGCGAACCAGGCGATCGGCCATCGCGGCCTCAACGAAACGCTGCCCAACGCGGCGCCGCTGGCGAAGCAGCCGCCGCTCTCGGCGTACGTCGGCCTGTACGAGCGGCCGATGAACACGGTCGACGTGAAGAACGTCGACGGCCGCCTCGTCGTGCAGGTGCAGCCGCGCGGCGCGGCGCGCGATCCCGAGATGCCGCTCGCCTTCTACGCCGCCGACCGCGCGTACGTGACCTCCGGGCCGGAGGCGAACGCGTCGGTCGAATTCGTCCGCGACGCGTCGGACGCGGTGCAGTGGGTCCGCCTCACCGGACGCATCGCGCGGCGCGTGCGGCCGACGGCTCCGTGAGCGAGCCCGCGCTGGATCCGAAGCGCACGGCCGTCGTCAGCCTGGATTTCCAGGCCGGCGTCGTCTCGGTATACGTGAAGGAGGAGCAGTTCATTCCTCGCGCGGCGGCGCTCCTCGACGAGGCGCGGCGCGCCGGCTGCCTCGGGATTCACGTGAAGGTCGGTTTCCGTCCGAACGTTCCTGAGGCGAGCCCGCGCAACGTCTTCCTCAGCGCCGTGAAGGCGGCGGCGCGATTCATCCCGCGCTTGCGCCAGCCGCCGCCGATCTGGTCGTGACCAAGACGCGCGTGGGCGCCTTTGCCGGAACCGATCTCGATCTGCTGCTGCGCGCGCACGACATCGACACGCTGGTCGTGTTCGGCATCGCGACGAGCGGCGCGTCCTCTCGACGGTGCTCACCGCGTTCGACCTCGATTACCGGATCCTCGTCGTCAGGGACTGCTGCGCCGATACGGACGCCGAGCTCCACCAGTGTCTGATCGAGAAACATTTCTCGCGTCTCACGACCGTGCTCACCTCCGAGGAAGTCAGCGCTCGATGGCCTCGGTGACGCTCACCGCTGCCAGGCGCGGCTGAAGGCGTTGAGGATCTCCTGCGCCGCACGCGCGTTCGCGACCGGGTTCGGGTGCGCGTCGAACGGGCTCACCCAGAGCGACGTCGGATCCTTGTAGGTCGAGAACGCCGGCAGCAGATCGACGAACGGGATCCGCTCGTCCGCCGCAATCTGCCGCACGCGGTCGTGCACGAAGCCGACGGGATAGCCCGCGCCGTAGGGGCCCATGGCGTCGGTCATCGGAAAGAGCACGAGGCCGACGCCGACGGCAGCGCTTTTCGCCTTCTCCACGAACTGCCGCAGCATGCCGAACGCGAGCTGCGCGTTCGGCGCGTTCGGGTCCGCGAGGTTTCGCTGCAGGTAGCGCACGTAGCTTTCGGTGAGCCCCGTCGCCGCCTGGAGCTGCACCCAGTGGCCGTTGGCCATGTCGTACAGCACCGACGATCGGCCCCACCCGCGCGCCGCCGCGTCGGAGATCAGCGGACGCGGCTTCGGCCGCTGCATGGCGGCCGTCTCGAAGTCGTTGATGTAGAGCTGCAGCAGGACGAAATCGGGCGCGAGCGGGAGCACCTGCTCGAGCACTTGGAGGTGCTGCGGCATGTCGTGGCCGGGAATGCCGAAGTTGAGCACCTCGTACCGCGGCCCGAGGAGCGCTTCGATCAGGTTCGAGAAGCGCTCCTTCGCTTCGATCCCCTGTCCCCACGTGAACGAATCGCCGATCACCGCGATGCGGTAGCGGCTCGGATCCTTCGGCCCGATCTCGTGGTCCCGGTAGCCGAGGCTGTTGCGCGCGATCTCGATCTGCCGCGCCTGCGCGAAGTAGCCGCCGGCGTTGCCGCCCGACTGCACGTGGCGGTACCAGTAGCGGAGCCCGAACTCGCTCGCGACGAGCATCAGGGCGAGGACGATCGCTGAAAAGGCGAGCCGGAGAAGGATGCGGATGAGCGATCTTAATCTCAGGGCTATAATCCGCACGTAAAGATTCGAGGGAGGTCCGCATGCGGCCGATGATCGTGCGCGTCGTCGTGGTGCTCCTGTTCGCGGCGGCGCCGCTCTCGGCGGAGGTGGTGCGCGTCGAGGTCCAGGCGCGCAGCCAGGTCGCCGGCGGCCAGACGTTCGGTGCCGCCGGATCGTACGAAAAAATCTCCGGCAAGATCTTCTTCGCCGTCGATCCGGCGCTCGCCGCGAACCGCATCGTCGCCGACATCGACAAGGCGCCGCGCAGCGCGGCGGGCAAGGTCGAGTTCTCGGCCGATTTCTTCCTGCTCAAACCGACGCGCATCGACCGCGGCAACGGCGCGGTGCTCTACGAAGTGTCGAACCGCGGCGGCAAGGGGATGCTCGGCTTCTTCGATCACGCAAGCGGCAGCCTCGATCCGACGACCGCCGCCGACCTGGGCGACGGATTCCTCCTGCGCCAGGGCTTCACGCTGCTGTGGGTCGGCTGGCAGTTCGATCCGCCGCAGCGCGCCGGCCTCGTGCGCGTGTATCCGCCGACGGCGACCGACAACGGCCGGCCGATCCGCGGCCTCGTCCGCAGCGACTTCGTCGTCACGGAGCGCGAAGCGGATCATTCGCTCGCCGACCGCGATCATCTCGCGTACGCCGTCGTCGATCCCGAGTCGCCGGACAGCGTGATGACCGTGCGCGACTCGGTCGACGGCGAGCGCCGCGTCGTGCCGCGCGGCCGGTGGGGCTTCGGCCGCGCCGAGGGCGGCCGGAACGTCGCCGACACGACGCGCGTCTACATCGACGCCAAGTTCGAGCCCGGCAAGATCTACGAAGTCGTCTACACGGCGCAGAACCCGCCGCTCGTCGGCCTCGGCCCGGCGGCGATCCGCGACGTCGTGTCGATGCTGAAGTACGGCTCGGCCGACGCGCTCTCGATTCCCGCCTCGGCGATCACGCGCGCGCTCGCGTTCGGCGTCTCGCAGAGCGGCCGGTTCCTGCGCACCTACCTCTATTACGGCTTCAACCGCGACGAACGCAACCGCAAGGTGTTCGACGGCGTCATCGCGCAGGTCGCCGGCGCCGGCCGCGGCAGCTTCAACCACCGGTTCGCGCAGCCGTCGCGCGACGGCCATCCGTACCTGAACTTCTTCTACCCGACCGACATCTTCCCGTTCACGGACCTGCCGCAGCGCGATCCGCAGACCGGCGTCACCGACGGCCTGCTCACGCACGCGGGCTCGCCCGATCTGCTGCCGAAGGTGTTCTACACGAACTCGGAGTACGAGTACTGGGGCCGCGCCGCGTCGCTCATCCACACGACGATCGACGGCGCCGCCGACGCGCCGCTGATGGACAACGTGCGGATTTACCTCCTCACCGCCGGGCAGCACGGGCCCGCCGCGTTTCCGCCGGCGCAGACGATCGGCCAGCAGCGCACCGAGCCGCTATCCGCGCATCAGCGACGGCACGCTCGTTCCGCCCGAGAAGCTGCGCTTCCCGAAGATCGCCGGCGTGACGACGACCACCGCGGTGCACAAGGCGTATCGCGCGGACTACGGGCCGAAGTTCGCGACGGAAGGGATCGTCACCGTGGAGCCGCCGCGGATCACCGGGGCGTATCCGATTCTCGTCCCGCAGGTGGACGCCGACGGCAACGGCATCGCGGGCATCCGCATGCCCGAGCTCGCCGCGCCGCTGGCGACCTACACCGGGTGGAACCTGTTCAACGATCGATCGGGGCCGACGACGACGCTCTCGAGCATGCAGGGCTCGTACATCCCGCTGCCGCGCGCCAGCGCCGAGCGGAAGCGGGCGAGCGATCCGCGCCCGTCAATCGAAGAGCGCTACCGCGACAAGGATCAGTATCTCGCGGCGGTGAAAAAGGCGGCGCAGGATCTCGTCGGCCAGCGCCTGCTGCTCGACGAAGATCTGGACACGATCGTGCGCAACGCCGGGCGGCACTGGGATGTCGCGACGTCGACGGCTGCGCCGTCGACCGGCGCAATCAAGAATTAAGAATGATTCTTAATTCTTAATTACTGCGTCGCCCGCCGTCAGCTCCTGCGCCTTCGCCCTGAAGCGGGCGAGCAGCGCGCGCGTCACCGCGCCGGGCTTGCCTGCGCCGATCGTGCGCTCGTCCACCTGCGCGATCGGGACGAGCTCGCGCGTCGTGCTGGTGAAGAACGCCTCGTCGGCGCCGAAGAGATCCGCGTCGTGCAGCACCT
>QHWK01000867.1 GCA_003223775.1 Acidobacteriota bacterium | reverse complement strand
GATCGGTCGTCGTCTCCTGGATCGAGCTCGTCGACCGCAAGGCCGCCTTCAAGGTTCGCCGCGTGACGCGCGAGGGCGGCCGCTCCCCTTCCGTCACCGTCGCCGACGTCTCCGGCAATCGCAATACCGCATATCCGCGGATCGCCGTCCACGACCGCGATTTCGTCTTCGCGTGGACCGGCACCGACGACGGCCTGCGCGTGCAGACCGCGGCCGCCCGCCTGCGCTGATTCGCCGCGGCTTGACTCTATACTTAGGTATAGAGTTGATACTTGAACCGCGTTTGGACAACGACGGAGAGGCCGCGATGCGGATTGGTGCCGCCGCCGAGCAGGCAGGCGTCAACGTACAGACATTGAGATATTACGAGCGCCGCGGGCTGCTGCCGCGGCCGCCGCGGCGGGAGTCCGGCTATCGCGAGTTCCCCGACGAGGCCGTGCGCATCGTGCGGTTCATCAAGCGCGCGCAGGATCTCGGGTTCAGCCTCGACGAGGTCGAGGCGCTGATCCGGCTGCGCGGCGAGAAGCGCCGCGATCGCGGGCGCGTGCGCGCCATCGCCGAACAGCGGATCCGCCAGATCGATCGCAAGCTGGCCGAGCTGCGCGCGATGAAGAGCGCGCTCGCGCACCTCGTGCACTGCTGCCGCGACGGATCGACGCTCGAGTGCCCGATCATCGAGGCGCTCGACGGCGCGGGCGCGGCCGCGCGATGACGCACGTCGATCCGGTCTGCGGCATGACGATCGAGGAAGCCGACGCCGTCGGCACTCTCGATCACAAGGGCGTGCCCTACTACTTCTGCGCGCCGCAGTGCCTCGAGCGCTTCGCCGAGGATCCGGACGCGTTCCTTTCCCCGCGCGACGAGGCGCCGGCGAGCACGCCGCCCGGCACGCTCTACACCTGCCCGATGGATCCGCAGATCGTGCAGGAGGGCCCCGGCGCGTGCCCGATCTGCGGGATGGCGCTCGAGCCGATGACGGCGACGCTCGACGAGGGGCCGAACCCCGAGCTCGTCGACATGACGCGCCGCTTCCGGATCGCCGCGGCGCTCGCCGCTCCAATCGTCGTGGTCGCGATGGCCGACATGGCGGCCGGCGGCCGGCTGACGATGGCGCGCGGCGCGGCCATCAACTGGCTGGGCCTCGCGCTCGCGACGCCGGTCGTGTTCTGGGCCGGCTGGCCATTCTTCGAGCGCGCGTGGACGTCGATCGTCAACCGCAGCCCGAACATGTTCACGCTGATCGCGATGGGCGTCGGCGCGGCGTACGGCTACAGCGCCGCGGCGACGATCGCGCCGGCGATCTTTCCATCCGGCTTCCGCATGCACGGCGTCGTCGACACCTACTTCGACACCGCCGCCGTCATCACCGTGCTCGTGCTCCTGGGACAGGTGCTCGAGCTGCGCGCGCGCAGCCGCACGAGCGCGGCCATCCGCCAGCTGCTCGGGCTCGCGCCGAAGACCGCGCGCGTCGTCCGCGGCGGCGAGGAGCGCGACGTGCCGCTCGCCGACGTGCAGGTGGGCGACGTCTGCCGCGTCCGCCCGGGCGAGCACGTGCCGGTGGACGGCGTCGTGGCCGATGGCTACAGCGCCATCGACGAATCGATGATCAGCGGCGAGCCGATTCCCGTCGAGAAGCCCGCCGGCGCGCGCGTCACCGGCGGGACGATCAACACGACCGGGACGCTGCTGGTGCGCGCGGAGCGCGTCGGCAGCGACACGCTGCTCGCGCAGATCGTGCGGATGGTCGGCGAGGCGCAGCGCAGCCGCGCGCCGATCCAACGGCTCGCCGATCGCATCGCCGCCTGGTTCGTGCCCGCCGTCGTGGCGATCGCGGTCGCCGCGTTCGTCGCGTGGAGCGTGTGGGGCCCGGCGCCGAGGTTCGCGCATGCGCTCGTCGCGGGCGTCGCGGTGCTCATCATCGCGTGCCCGTGCGCGCTCGGCCTGGCGACGCCGATGGCCATCATGGTCGGCACCGGCCGCGGCGCAACGGCCGGCGTGCTCGTCAAGAACGCCGAGGCGCTCGAGCGGCTCGAGCGCGTCGACACGCTCGTCGTCGACAAGACCGGGACGCTGACGGAGGGCAAACCGAAGTTGATGGCCGTCGTACCGCTCGGCGCCTCGTCCGAGGCGGACGCGTTGAGGCTCGCGGCGGCGATCGAGCAGCCGAGCGAGCATCCGCTCGCGAACGCGATCGTCGGGGCGGCGCGGGAACGGCGCATCGACGTGCCGCGCGCCGATGACTTTCGCTCGGTTCCGGGAAAAGGCATCATCGCCCGCGTTGGCGCGAAGGCGGTCGCGCTCGGAAATGCCGCGATGATGCAGGATGCCGGCGTCGCCATCGAATCCGCGGCCGCGCCCGCGAACGAGCTGCGGCAGCGCGGGCATACGGTGATGTTCCTTGCGGTCGACGGCGCGCTCGCGGCGCTGCTCGGCGTCGCGGATCCGGTGAAGGCGACCGCGGCGGCCGCGATCGAGGCGCTGCACGCCGATGGGCTCCGCATCGTGATGGTGACGGGCGACAACCGCCTGACGGCGGAGACCGTGGCGGCGCAGCTCGGAATCGATGACGTGCGCGCCGACGTGCTGCCGGCCGAAAAACGCGCCGTCGTACAGACGCTGCAGGCGAGCGGCCGGACGGTCGCGATGGCGGGCGACGGCGTGAACGACGCGCCGGCGCTCGCGGAGGCGGCCGTCGGCATCGCCATGGGCACCGGCACGGACGTCGCGATCGAGAGCGCGGGAATCACGCTCGTCCAGGGCGATCTGCGCGGGATCGTGCGCGCGCGCCGTCTGAGCCGCGCGACGATGCGGAACATCCGGCAGAATCTGTGGCTGGCGTTCGTCTACAACGCCGTGGGCG
>QHWK01000043.1 GCA_003223775.1 Acidobacteriota bacterium | reverse complement strand
CCTACGACGCGGAGCGCCATCGGATCTTCGACGAGCTGATTCCCGCGGCGCCGATGCGCGGCGTCCGCGAGCTGCTCCTGGCGCTCGAGGCGGCCGGCATCCCGACGGCGATTGCCTCCACCTCCCCGGCCCGCTGGGTGCGGCCCTCGGTGGAGCGCATCGGCATCGCCTCCCTGTTCCGCGCGATCGTGTCGGGCGACGAGGTGGCGCGGCGGAAGCCCGCGCCGGATGTCTATCTCGAAGCCGCGCGGCGGCTCGGCGTCGACCCGGCGCACGCCGCGGCGATCGAGGATTCGAGCCCGCGCGTCGCCGCGGCGAACGCCGCCGGCATGCGCGTCGTCGCGATCCCGCATCGGCTGACGCGCCGGCACGACCTCAGCGCGGCCGACCTGTCCGTCGCGCACGCGGGGGAGCTGACCGTCGACCGCCTGCGGGCTCTCATGGCACTCGACGTAAAATACCCATGAAAACGATGGCTGACGACCACGCCGGGACCGCCGCCGCGCCCGGGCCTACGCCGGGCGAGGGCGGCGCGTCCCTCGATTTCATCCGCGCGATCGTGGCGGAGGACGCCGCCACCGGACGGCACCACGGCCGCGTCGCGACGCGATTTCCACCCGAGCCGAACGGCTACCTCCACATCGGCCACGCGAAGTCGATCTGTCTCAACTTCGGCGTCGCCGAAGAACACGCCGGCACGTGCAACCTGCGGTTCGACGATACCAACCCGACCAAAGAGGACGTCGAATACGTCGACGCGATCAAAGAGGACGTCGCGTGGCTCGGCTTCCGGTGGAGCGCCGAGCTGTACGCGTCGGACTACTTCGAGCGGCTCTATCAGTCCGCCGTCGATCTGATCAAGCGGGGCAAGGCGTACGTCGACAGCCTGAACCCGGACGAGATGCGCACCTACCGCGGCACGCTGACCGAGCCGGGGCGCAACAGTCCGTACCGCGATCGGCCGGTCGCCGAGAACCTCGATCTCTTTGCGCGCATGCGCGCCGGCGAGTTCCCCGACGGCGCGCACGTGCTGCGCGCGAAGATCGACATGGCGTCGCCGAACGTGAACATGCGCGATCCGACGCTGTACCGGATTCGCCATGCGTCGCATCACCGCACCGGCGACGCCTGGTGCATCTATCCGATGTACGACTTCGCGCACCCGCTGTCGGACGCGCTCGAGCGGATTACGCACTCGCTGTGCACGCTCGAGTACGAGGATCACCGTCCGCTGTACGACTGGCTCGTGAACACGCTGGTGGACGGCGATCGGCCGCAGCAGATCGAGTTCGCGCGGCTGAACCTGAATTACACGGTGATGAGCAAGCGCAAGCTGCTGCAGCTCGTGCAGCAGAAGCACGTGTCGGGGTGGAACGATCCGCGGATGCCGACGATCAGCGGGCTCCGCCGCCGCGGCTACACGCCGGAGTCGATCCGCGATTTCTGCGCGCGCATCGGCGTCGCGAAGAAGGAGAACGTGATCGACGTCGCGCAGCTCGAGCACAGCGTGCGCGAGGACCTGAACCGCCGCGCGCCGCGCGTGATGGCGGTGCTGCGTCCGCTCAAGATCGTGCTGACGAATTATCCGGAGGATCGCGTCGAGGAAGTGGACGTCATCAACAACCCGGAGGACCCGTCGGCGGGCACGCGCAAGGTGCCGTTCGCGCGCGTGCTCTACATCGAGCGCGACGACTTCATGGAGAACCCGCCGAAGAAGTTCTTCCGCCTCTCGCCTGGCGCTGAGGTGCGGCTGCGCTGTGCGTACTTCATCACGTGCACGGACGTCGTGAAAGGCGACGGCGGCGAGATCGTCGAGCTTCGCGGCACCTACGATCCGGCAACGCGCGGCGGCGACGCGCCGGACGGCCGCCGCGTGAAGGCGACGCTGCACTGGGTGTCGGTGGCGCACGCGGTCCCGGTGGAAGTGCGGCTCTACGATCGGCTGTTCTCGATCGAAGATCCGGAGAACGTGCCCGAGGGGAGGACGTTCATCGACACCCTGAACCCGCGGTCGCTCGAGGTCATCGGCGCCGCACAGGCCGAGCCGGCCGTTGCCGCGCTCGACGTGGAAGCGCGCGTACAGTTCGAGCGCCTCGGCTACTTCTGTGTGGACAGCGATTCGCGTAAAGGGGCACTCGTGTTCAACCGCACGGTTTCGCTGCGCGACGCATGGGCAAAAATCTCCCAGAAAACACGCTGATGCGACCAGCTCTTCTGCGCATCAGCTCGGAACTCATCTTGCTACTCGTCCGCGCGTGAACGCACGGGAACACTGGCAAGCTCTTCAGAGTCACCTGACATCCACGCGCGCGGCGCTCGACCGCGGCGATCGCACTGCCGCGCTCGCCGAAGTAAACGCCGCGCTCGCACTCGATCCGGACTTTCTCGCCGCGCACTCGCTCCGCGAACGCATTCTCGCCGGCGAGCTCCTCGTGGCGGCGCCGCGGCCCGATGTTCCGATCGAACCGCCCGCCGCGATCCCGCCCGTCGCCGTCGATCCGCCGGCCGTCGAGATGCCACTCGCCGCTGCGCCGATCGTCGATCGACTGCCGGGCGAGAAGCCGCTCGTCTCGACCGAGGGCTATGCGAAGTTCGAGCAGCGCGCGAAGCGCCGCCGTGTGGACCGCCGGATCGAAGCGGCGCGCCTGGCGATCGATCGCAAGAAGCTGAAGCAGGCGGCCGCCGCGCTCGACGAGGTCATCGAGCTCGATCCGAATCTGCCGGAGCTCGTGGAGCTGACGGCGCAATTCGACCAGCTGCGGCGCTCGATGATGGCGATCCGTCGCGGTCCGTGGATCGCGGCGACCGCCGTCTTCGCCGGGACGGTGTTCGGCGCGTCGTGGCTGCAGGACTCCTCGCCGCTCTTCTCACGCCCGATGATCGCGACGGCGCCGCTGCTCGCCGCGCCGACCGTCGCCGTCTCCGACGAACTGCTCGCCGCGGCGGGCACCATGGGCACGCTTCCAGCGCCAACCGACGTCAAGGCGCCGGCGCGCAAGCCGGAGCCGGCGGCGCTCGCGCCGGAGCCGATGCCGGTGATGCAGCCGATCGCGATCCCGCGTCCGCCGATCGAGGCCGCCGCCGCCGAGCCGTTTCGTCCGCCGGCGGGCGTGACGCTTCCGCCGCCGCCGCCGTCGATCGTGCCGGCGCCGCGCCCGGTGCAGGAGTCGACGGTCGGCGAAGTGCTCGCGGCGCCGATCGCGCCAAGGCCGATCGCCGCGGTGGTTCCGCCGAAGGCCGAAACGGTGGACGATCGCCTGCTCGTGCAGCAGACGCTGCAGCGCTACCGGTCGGCCTACGAGGGCCTGGACGCGCAGTCGGCGCACGCGGTGTGGCCGGCGGTGAATCAGGTCGCGCTCGCGCGCGCGTTCAACGGCCTCGAGTCGCAGTCGCTCACCTTCGAGGCGTGCGACGTTCGCGTCCGCGGCGAGGCGGCGACCGCCACCTGCCAGGGGACGGCGCGCTACGTGCCGAAGGTCGGCAGCCGCGAGCCGCGCACCGAGCCGCGCGTGTGGAACTTCACGCTGCGCAAGTCGGGAAACGACTGGAAGATCGACTCCGCCCGCGCCGAACGCTGACGACGATCAACGCGAGAGCCCGCGGAACTCGCAGAGAATCAGAATCTCATGAAGATTCGTTCTGCGGGTTCTGCGTTGTACGTCGTCCTCATCGCCCGAGCGCGTAGTCGATGCCGATGAACGGCGTGACTGGCGCGGTCAACCCGGCGTTCGTGAGCGGGATGCTCACGTTGGCGGCGAGCACCCACGTGTCGTTCAGATTCCATTTCAGCCCGGGCACCGCGGTCAGCATCCGCAGGCTCGACGAATCGCCCGCGAGGCGAATCGTGTCTACGCCGCTCAGCAGCGGATGCGGCGCGAGCGTCGTCAGCAGATGCCCGGAGCTGTCGATCCACCGGCCGAGGAGCTCAGCGCCCACCGACACCTTGCCCGTCGCCGCGTAGGCGATCGACGCGCCATAGCTGAACTCGTTGGCCAGCCCGCCGCGCGTCATGCCGGCGTTGGCGTGCGCCGACACCGGGCCCTGCTCCACCGAACCGATCGCCGTGAGCTTCACCGACGTCGATCCGGCGCCGAGCAGATCCTGCTCGCGGCCCGTCGGCAGGCGCACGTCGACTGCGGCGGCGAGCGCCGTCGCATCGTCGTTGAAGACGGTGTACTTCGTGCGCACGACCATGTCGGCGAAGCCGATCGCCGTGCCGCTGGCCGACGCCTGGGTGAAGGTGCGCCCGCGGTACGTATTGACGCGCGCGCCGTTGATCCGCAGCGACACCATCGGCGCCGCGAAGCCGACCTCCATGCGATCGGTGAGGCCGACGGTGCCGTACAGCGTCGCGACGCTCGCGTCGATGTCGAGCGTCAGCGTGTCGACGTCGAACGGCGCCGTCTCGTCGCGGAACTGGTTCGCGGTCGTGACGAGCGAGCCGTCGCGCAGGCTGTGGCCGTCGAGCGACGTGAAGTGGAACTGCTGCACGGTCGCGCCGAACGACGCCTGGCCGCGGCCCGCCGTCAGCGCGCGCTCGAGGAAGAACGGACCGAAGGTCTGCGTCGGCCGCTGCATCGTGCCGAGCTCCGGGTTCAGCCGGTAGACGAACGCGCCCGACGACGACGCGACGGGCAGCGTCGCGAGGTTCGCCTGCAGCGCGCGCGAGATCGTTTCGCTCGCGGCGAGCGCCGCGGCGCGATCGCGCTCCACGCTTCCGGTCGGCACCGATTGGTTGGTCACGAGAAATGTCAGCACGTCGCCGAGCGTCTGCGCTGACGCGGCGGACGGTCCCGACAGCGCGGCGGTCAGCGCGGCAACCGCCGTGCGCTGTCTAACGGTCATCATCATCACCGGATACCTCCAGCCTCGTCGCTTTGATCGCGCCGTTCGCCTGCACGTCGCCTTCGCCCGCGACGTTCTGTCCGTTGCGCACGTCGCCGCACTTCACCTTTTTGGGGTAGTTCGTCGATCCATCGGTCACGATGCTGTGGCGGTGGCGGTGGCGGCGGCGGCGGGGTTGGCGACGGGCCGGGCGGCGGCGGTGACGGCGGCGGCGCCGGATTCGGCGTCGGTGACGGAGTGGGTGCCGGCGGCGGCGGAGGCGGCGCCACCACTGCGGCGCTCTGGTTGACCGTGTAGCTCTGTCCGGCGACGTTCACCTGTCCCGCGCGCGCCGCGCCGCCGTTTGCCGCCACCGACAGCCCAACGGTTCCGCTGGCGTCGCCGGACGATCCGCTGGCGATCACGATCCAATTCGCAGCGCTCGCCACCGTCCAATGGCAGCCGGCGAGCGTCGTCACGCCGACCGCCAGCCGTCCGCCCTCCGCGGCGATAGTGTCATTGGGTCGCGATAAAGAGAAAACGCATGGCGCCGCCTGCTGGCTCACGGCAACGCTTTGCCCAGCGACCGTGATGGCCGCGGACCGCGGTGACGGGACGGGATTCGCGGCGACGTTAAACGCGACGGTGGCGTCCCCCTGGCCGGTTCGTTCGCCGGCTATCGAGACCCAGGCTGCATTTGTGGCGATCGACCACGTACAGTCCCGCGTTGTCGCGATCGTCACCGACCCCTGGCCGCCCGGCGGCGGAAAAGACGGCGGCGTGGGCGTCGCCGTCACCTGGCAGCGGCTGCCGCCATCGCTCGGCGCGGTGATCGAGGTCTCTGTCTGGCTGCACGAGGCGGCCGTGAACGCGCCGGCGACGGCCGCGAGTGCAGCGATGGCGAATCGTTGCGTGCAACGCATCAGCTTTCCCGCAGCGATTTCATCGCAAACACGTCGCCAGTTGGCTGACGGAAGAGGTGGGGCGCTCGCGTCTATCGCCTGCGCGACGAGCTCGGCCGCGCGATCATCGGGCAGCCGGCCGCCGTGCAAACCATCCTGACCGCCGCGGCCGCAGCGCGTGGCAGGCGCGACGGAGCGGCGGTTTCCGCGGCGGCCGCATCGGCAACGATCCCCAAGGCGGCAACTGGACGATGACGTCGTGGAACAGCGAAGCCGACATGCGCAGCTTCCGGAACGCCGGCATCCACGCCGCCGCGATGCGCAAACTGCTCGACTGGTGCGACGAGGCCTCCTTCGCGCACTACGTGTCGGACGACGGCGAGCTGCCGTCGGCGGACGCGGCGTATCAGCGGCTCGGCGCGGGAAAGACGTCCAAGGTGAATCATCCGTCGCCCGCGCACGCGGCGGGGCGCGCCGTGTCGGACGGTATGCCGCGGTTCGGCCTCAGCCTGCGCCCGAAGGAGCGGCGCTAGACGATCGCGTCGGCTTCGATCTCGACGAGCATGGCCGGATCGATGAGCGCGCGCACTTCGACCATCGAGGTCGCCGGCCGGATCGCGCCGAACGCCTCGCCGTGTGCGCGCCCGACCTTCTCCCAGTCGGCGGCGATGTTCACGACGTAGATGCGCGTGCGGACGACGTCCTGCAGCCGTGCGCCGGCGCTCGCGAGCGCGCGCTCGATGTTGGCGAGCGTTTGCTTCGCCTGCGCGTACGCGTCGCCCGCGCCGACGACCGATCCGTCCGGCGCGGTTGCCGTCGTGCCGGACACAGCGACGTGCGCGCCGATCCGCACCCGAGACCACACGATGTAGGGCGAGGCTTTCAGCCTCGACTCGCGGCAGCCCTGAAAGGGCCGCCCTACGCCGCATGGTACAGCCGACCGTTCAATCGTCCGATAACCTGTGTCGTGACATGTGCTCGCTCGTCAAACCTCTGCCGCGCGCCGTCACGCGGCCCGTGTCGTTCCTGATTCTCGTCGCGTGGGTCGCAGTCATGGCGCTGCTGCTGCGCCGTTCGTATCTCGAAGCCTCGAGCGCGTCGCTCGCGACCGATCTCGCGCGCTACGGATCGGCCGCCGTGTGGCGCGGCATCTATTATCGCGGCGAAAAGATCGGCTTCACCGTCAGCCAGACGCTGCCCGAGGGCGACGGCTTCGAGCTGCAGGAAGACGGCCGGCTGCAGATGGCGCTGCTCGGCGCGACCACGGCCGCCACGATCCGCACCGACGCGCACGTCGATCGCGCGTTCGCGCTGCGCGCGTTCGAGTTCTCGCTCGATCCCGGCACCGGCAAGGTGGAAGTCCGCGGCCGCATCGACGGCCGCCGCCTGTCGCTCGAGGTGCGGACGGCGAGCGGCGCGCGCGCCGAAGAGCGGCTGCTCGACGAGCCGCCTGCACTCTCGCAGAACCTGTCGCGCCGTCTCGCGGACGGAGGCCTCGCGACCGGCGCTCGCCATCAATGGACCATGTTTGATCCGGCGACGCTGCGAAATTCGCCCGTCGTCGTCGACGTCGGCAGGCGCGAGCTCGTGCGAGGCGCCGGCGTCGCGCCCATCCCGGCGTTCCGCGTCGAGATGACGTTCGCGGGCCTGCGGACGACCTCGTGGGTGACCGACACCGGCGAAGTGGTCCGCGAGGAAAGCCCGCTCGGGCTGATCACGATTCGCGAGTCGCCGCAGAGCGCGCGCACGATGGCGGTGTCGAACCGGATCCGGGAGGATCTGCTGCAGACCGCCGCCGTCGTCCCGCGAATGAGCACGCGCATCGACGAGCCGCGCGACGTACGCCGGCTCCGCCTTCGCGTCCGCGGCCTCGAGGCGGCGGCCTTTCCGCGCGGCGATCTTGACGGCGGGGCGCAGCGGACCGACGGCGACGTCGTCGAGCTGATCGATCCGCGGCAAATGACCGCCGAGCGCGCCGATCCGGACGCGTCGCGATATCTCGCCGCCGAGCCGTTCATCGAGAGCGACGCGCCGGAAATCCGCGCCGAAGCCGACGCGGCGGTGCGCGGCATCGAGGGCGACCGCGCGCGCGCCGAGCGCCTCACGCGCTACGTCAACGCGCTGCTCGACAAGAAGCCGACCGTCAGCCTGCCGTCGGCGCGCGAGGTGCTGCGCACGAAGGTCGGCGACTGCAATGAGCACACCGCGCTCTACGTCGCGATGGCGCGCGCGGTCGGCCTTCCGGCGCGCATCGCCGTCGGCCTCGTCTTCGTTCACGGCGCCTTCTACTACCACGCGTGGCCCGAAGTGTACGTCGATCGCGCGGCCGGACGCGGGCTGTGGCTGCCGGTCGATCCGACGCTCAACCAGTTTCCGGCCGACGCGACGCATCTGCGGCTGACGCGCGGCGGCCTCGACAAGCAGGCGGCGATTCTGCCGCTCATCGGCCACCTCGCCATCGACGTCGTCTCCGTCGATCTCGAGCCGAACCGCACGCCGATTCTCGTCGGCCGGCAGCCGGTGGATCTCGGCGCCCTCACTGTCCCGATTCCGCGGCGCGAGTCGTCGTGCTGCGCGTGCCGCCGATGATCGCGATTCACGATCTCGTCAAGCGCTACGGGCCGTTCACCGCCGTCGACGGCGTCACGCTCGACGTGCAGCCGGGCGAGATCCACGGCTTCCTCGGCCCGAACGGCGCCGGGAAGACGACGACGCTGCGGATGATCGCCGGGCTGTTGAAGCCGACCTCCGGGCGGATCGCCGTCAACGGCCACGACATGGCGGCGGACCCGGAGCGCGCGAAGGCATCGCTCGGCTTCATTCCCGATCGTCCGTTCATCTACGAGAAGCTGACGGCCGGCGAGTTCCTGCGCTTCCACGGCGGGCTGTACGGCCTCGACGGCGCCGGCATCGGCGATCGCGTGCGCGAGATGCTGGAGCTCTTCGAGCTCGGGCGCTGGGAGCACGAGCTGGTCGAGAGCTTCTCGCACGGCATGAAGCAGCGCGTGGTGATGTGCGCCGCCTTCCTGCACCGGCCGCGCGCGGTCGTCGTCGACGAGCCGATGGTGGGCCTCGATCCGCGCGGCGCGCGGCTGATCAAGGGCGTGTTCCGCACGATGAGCGCGCGCGGCGTGGCGATCCTCATGAGCACGCACACGCTGGAGGTCGCCGAGGAGATGTGCGATCGCATCAGCATCATCCTCAAGGGCCGCATCATCGCGCGCGGATCGGTTCCGGAGGTTCGCGCGATGGGCGACAGCCATGACGATCAGCTCACGTCGGTGTTCCTCAAGCTCACCGGCGGCAGCGGGCTGCAGGAGATCGACGAGATCCTCTGATGGCGCAGCCGTTTCCGTACCTGCTGCTGCCGTCGTTCTGGGCGTCGCGCAACCGCGCGCGCCGGCGCGAGCGCGGCGACTTCCCGCGGGCGCTGCTGTTCGGCGGCGTCGCGATCGCCGTGTGCGCGGCGCTCTATCAGGGATCCTTCTGGCTCACCGGGCAGCTCGCCGACTACGAGGAGCTCGGGGACTACCTGCTGCGCATCGGCCTCTCGTGGCTGTTCCTCACGTTCCTCTCGTTCCTCGCGTTCAGCGGCGTCGTGACGGCGCTCTCCACATTCTTCCTCGCCGACGATCTGCGGCTGCTGCTCGCGGCGCCGATCGCGACGCGCCGGCTGTTCCACGCGCGGTTCACGCGGACCGTCGTGCAGGCGTCGTGGATGGTCGTCATCTTCCTCGCGCCCGTGCTCGCCGGCGTCGGCCGCGCGCGGTGCGCCGGCGCGGCGTTCTACGCGACCGCGCTCCTGACCGTGGTGCCGTTCGTCGTCATCCCGGTGGCGGCGGGCGTCGCGCTCACGCTGCTGCTCGTGAACACGTTTCCGGCGCGCCGCGCGCGCGATCTGCTGATGCTGATGGGCCTCCTCTTCGCGGCGAGCCTCGTCGTCGTGCTGCGCATGATTCGCCCCGAGCAGCTGCTGCGGGTCGAATCGCTGCCCGACGTCACCGGCTTCTTCGCGACGCTGCAGTCGCCGGCGACGCCGCTCCTGCCGTCGTTCTGGGCCGGCGAGACGCTGTTCGCGGCGCTTCGCGGCGGCCGCGATCTGCTGCACGCCGCCGCGCTGTGGACGACGGCGCTCGGGTCGGTGGTGCTGGTGCGGATGATGAACGAGCGCTGGTATTTCAGCGGGTTCAGCCGTTCGCAGGAGGCGCCGAAGGCGCGCTTCGCGCGCTTCCGCGCGATCGATGCCGTCGCGCACGCGCTGCCGCTGTCGCCCGTGCGGCGCCAGCTGCTCGTCAAGGACGTGAAGATCTTCCTGCGCGACGTGAGCCAGTGGTCGCAGCTGCTGCTGCTCCTCGCGCTTGTGTTGCTGTACCTCTACAACTTCCGCGTCCTCGATCTGCAGCGCATTCCGTACATGAGCGGCTTCGTCAAGAGCGTCTACGCGCTCGTCAATCTCGGGATGGCGGGCTTCGTGATGGCGACCGTCGCCGTGCGGTTCGTGTTCCCGGCGGTCTCGTCGGAGGGCGCGGCGTTCTGGATCGTGCGCACGTCGCCGGTCGCGATGCGCGACTTCCTGTGGTCGAAGTTCTGGGCCGGCCTCGTGCCCGTGCTGCTGCTGACCGAGCTCCTCACGATTGTCGCGAACAGGTTTCTCGGCGTCGATCCGTTTCTCGAAGTCGCGTCGGCGGCGGCGATTCTGTGCATGAGTTTCGCGCTCGTCGGCCTCGCGATCGGGCTCGGCGCCCGCTACCCGCGCTTCGGCGCCGATCCGAGCCAGGTCGCCGGCTCCTACGGCGGCGTGGCGTTCATGGTGCAGGCGGTGCTGTTCGTCATCGTGATGATCGCGCTCGTCGGCTGGCCGTCGTCTCTGTACCTGCTGCAGCAGGTGCGCGGACGGCCGCTCACGGCGGCGCAGGCGATGTTGACGGCCGGCTGCTGCGCGACGGCGCTCGCGGCGAGCGTCGTCGTCTGGCTCGCGTCGATGCGATCGGGCGTCGCGGCGCTCGACGCGATGAGCGATTAGCGCGCGGCGGGCTGCCGCCGCGCTGGACGGCGGCCGTGGTATACAATGCCGTTTTTCCTGGCCGTGGAATATCACATCAAGCACTACGATCTCGAGCAGGGCGCGCTCGAGATCCAGTACATCGAGGAATATTTCGGCGAGTTCCCGCGCAAGAAGACCGCGACGGAGATCGTCCGCCGGCTCGAGGGGCGCGCGCACATCATCCTGCTCGCGACGGCGCCGCTGCCCGACGATCCGGGATCGGTGGTGCCGGTCTCCTTCAAGGTCGCGCACGAGATCAAGCACCCTGAGACGGAGCCGAAGCTCGTCGATCTCATGCACAGGCTGCACGAGTACGTGCACTTCGACGGCCGCCGCGTGCTCTACACGTGGATCGGCGGCACGCGCCGCGACTGGCGCGGCCAGGGGTTCTTCCGCGCGCTCACCGAGCAGCAGGAGCTCTGGGCCATCGAGCAGGGCTTCGACGAGATCGTCGTCAAGACGAAGAACAAGTTCTACGACATGCGCGGCACGCTCGATCACCTGCGGTTCGAGGTCGTGAAGTACGAGCGCAACGCGCTCGACAACGCCGAGTCGAAGGTGTACTTGAGCAAGAAGCTCGTGCCCGAGACGATCTCCACGCACCGCAGCGCCAAGACCGTCGTCCAGATGCCCGTGTAAGGACGACGTCAACTTTTCCTCCGCTCCACTCGTCCAATCCCTGCATTGACATGTATGCGCCGCGCATATAGGCTGCGCGCATTCAGATGCGATCCATCGAATTCCACATCCTGCTCGCGCTGGCGTCCGAGGAGCGGCACGGCTACGCCATCCTCCAGGAGATCGCCGCGCTCACCCTCGGCGAGATGCAGCTCGAGCCGGGCACGCTCTACCGCGCGCTGCACCGCATGCTGAAGGACGGCTGGGTCGCCGAGTCGGCGCGGCGCCCGGCCGCCGATCTGGACGACGAGCGGCGGCGCTACTACCGGCTGACGCCGGCCGGCCGGCGCGTCGCCGCGGCGGAAGCGGCGCGGCTGCAGCGGCTCGTCGCCGTCGCGCGCGCCTACAGGCTGCTGTCCCGTGCGTGACGGGTCCCGCCGAAGCCGCCGAGCGAAGGCGGATCGGAGATTCGCGTGGTGGCTCGTGCGCCTCTATCCGCCGCGCTTCCGGCGCGACGTCGGCCTGGCGCTCGTCGACGCGCTCGAGGACCGCATGCGCGCGCGCCGCGCCGCCGGCGCCTCATCGTTCGGCGTCCGCATGCCGGCCATCGTCGACACGATCAGGAACGCAGCGGCCGAATGGCCCGAGTCAGCCGGCAGTCGGCAGTCGCCGGACGAGAGAGCGAAAGGACGAACCGTGGTCGACAAGCTGCTGCAGGATGTTCGCTATGCGCTGCGCCTCTGGCGCCGCCGCCCCGGCTTCGCGCTCGTCGCGATCCTCACGCTCGCGCTCGGCATCGGCGCGAACACCGCGATGTTCACGATCGTCCACGCGGTGCTGCTGCGTCCGCTGCCGTACGATCGCACCGAGCGGCTGGCGTCGGTGTGGGGCCGAACGGCCGCCTACCCACGCGGCCTGATCTCCTACCGGGAATACCGCGAGCTGCGGACGCAGAGCGGCACGTTCGACGCGATCGGCCTCTACTTCGGGCAGAGCGTCAACCTCACCGGCGTCGACGAGCCGCAGCGCCTTGTCGGATCGTTCGTCACCGGATCCTTCTTCGACACGCTCGGTCTCACAGCCGAGCGCGGACGCCTCTTCACCGAGGAGGATAGCGCGCCCGGCACGGTGAAGCCCGTCGTCGTCATCACGCACCAGACGTGGCAGCGGCGGTTCAACGGCGACGACGACGCGATCGGCAGGACGATGACGCTCAACGGCACGCCGGTGACAATCATCGGCGTCATGGCGCCGCCCTTCGATCCGCGCGTCGTGCCCGATGCGGGCTACTTCATCAGCGCGGATCTCTTCCTGCCCGTTGCGCTCTTTCCGGCGCCGGGAGGACTCGACGCCGCAGGGCCTGTGATGCTCGCGATCGCGCGCCTCGCGCCGGGCATCAGCATCGGCCGCGCGACCGCGGACCTCGACGTGATCCGGCGGCGGCTGCTCGCGGACGATCCGCAGCCGCAGGCCGATCGCACGCTCGTCGCCGAGTCCGCGCAGGAAACCGTCTCGGGCGCGTCGCGGCCGGCGCTGCTGCTGCTGTTCGCCGCCGTCGGCGTGGTGCTGCTCATCGCGTGCGTGAACGTCAGCCAGCTGCTCCTCGCGCGCGCCGTCGATCGCGAGCGCGAGATCGCGCTGCGGGCGGCGCTCGGCGCGAGCCGCGGCACCGTCGCGCGGCAGCTCACCGTCGAAGCGGCGCTCCTGGCCTTCGCCTCTGCGGCCGCGGGGCTCCTCGTCGGCCGCGGCGCGCTCGCGGGCCTCGCGTTTCTGCGGCCGCCGTCGAACGTGCCGATTCCGGCGGACCTGCCGCTGAACGCCGCCGTCCTCGTCTTCAGCGGCGGCGTCGCCGTCGTGGTCGCCACGCTGTGCGCACTCGTGCCGGCCCTCAAAACGGCGCGGCCCGATCTGCGCGCGCCGCTCGGCTTCGATCCGTCGAACGTCTTCACGCTGCAGTTCCGCCTGCCGCCGACCAAGTATCCAACGCCGGACGACATCGCGCGCTTCTTCAGAGCGGCCATCGAGCGCGTGCGCGCGGTGCCGGGCGTCGAGTCGGCGGCGCTCGTCCGCGCCGTGCCGCTCAGCGGCAACGGCGGCACGATCGGCTACGCTATCGAAGGGCGGCCGGTCGATCCCGCCTCGCTGCCGCAGGCGCGCTTCCATCTGGTGACGCCCGATTATTTCCGCACGATGCGCATTCAGCTGCTGCGCGGCCGCGACTTCACCGACCGCGACGATCTGCAGGCGCCGCTCGTCGCCGTGATCAACGAGACGTTCGCGCGCCGCGAGTTCCCCGGCGAGGATCCGATCGGCCGGCGGCTGACGACGCCGCAGACGCCCACGCCAATCACCATCGTCGGCATCGTCGCGGACGCGAAGCATTACGCGCCGACCGAGCCGGCGGCGGCGCAGCTCTACGCGGCGCACTACCAGGTGCCGCTGATCTTCTCGTCGCTCGTCGCGCGGACGAGAGGGCCGGCGCTGAGCGTCGCCAACGACGTGCGCAAGGCCATCTGGTCGGTGGACAAGGATCAGCCGGTGTGGTCGGTGGCGCCGCTGGACGACATCGTCGCGCGGTCGCACGGGTCGACGCGCTTTCTGGCGTCGCTGCTGGCGATCTTCTCCGGCGTGGCGCTGGCGCTCGCGGCGTCCGGGATCTACGGCGTGATGTCGTACTCGGTGACGGAGCGGACGCACGAGATCGGCATCAGGCTTGCGCTCGGGGCGTCGAGCGGGCGCGTGCTGCGCGAGGTTGTCGGCCGCGGCCTGGCGCTGACGGCCATCGCGCTCATGATCGGCCTTGCCGGCGCCGCCGGCCTCGGCCGTCTGGCGCGAGGCGTGCTGTTCGGCGTCACACCCGGCGATCCGGCTACGCTCGCGGGCGCGGCAGGACTGCTTGCGCTGGTGTCGCTCGCCGCGTGTTACATCCCCGCGCGACGTGCGGCCCGCGTCGATCCGGTTGTC
>QHWK01000866.1 GCA_003223775.1 Acidobacteriota bacterium | reverse complement strand
TCGACGCGCCCTTCGTAAAGACCCGCGGGATCGCGCTTCGTCATCGGCGCCAGCGCGCCGCTCTCGACGAGGCGGATCTCGACGCGCTCGGCGGCCGGGTAGAACGCGCGGACGACCGAGGCGCCGTTCTCGTCGACCTGCGGCCCGAGCAGCGCGAACGGATCGCGGTGGGAACCGCCGACGAGCGCCGCGATCGCCGCATCGAGCGGAGACACCTGGCTCACAGCCATGACGAGGATGATCTTATCGGCATTTGTGTTAGAAGAAGGCCCATGAAGCAGCCGAGCCGTCCTCGATTCATCAAAGCCGTTCCTGCCGCCGTCGTCGCCGCCGTGACCCTGCCCGCCGGCTGCGCGCTCAGCGGGGCGGCGCCTCAGCGCCCGAGGTCGGCAAGGACGCGCTGAAGTGCGCCGAAGAGATCGACGGCCTGCGGTTCAGCGACGCCGAAGAGGAGATGGCGGCCGCCGGCGTCAGCCGCAATCTCGACAGCTACGAGGAGCTCCGAAAGCTCAACATCCCGCTTGACACTGAGCCGGCAGAGGCGTTTCGGCCGTACCTTCCCGGCAAGCAACCTGCGGGCCGATTCGAGCCGAACACGACCGTTGGCGGCGGAGGCCGCGGGCGTGGCGCGGCGAATCCCGAGGACGCGCGGCGGCGGTCGGAGGCGCGCAGCAGGGTGCTGAACGAGGCGCTCGACGTGCTGCGAGCGGCTGGCGCGAAGCTCGAGCCGATGACGCTGCCGGAGTTTCCCGCGAATGCGCTCGGCTTCATCCTCAGCGCGGAAGCGGCGGCGGCGTTCGACGATCTGACGCGCAGCAAGGGCATCGATCAGCTCACCGAGCAGGGGCCCGGCGCGTGGCCGAATACGTTTCGCACGTCGCGGTTCATCCCGGCCGTGGAGTACATCCGCGCGCAGCGCGCGCGCACGCTGCTCACTCGCGAGATGGAGGCGCTGATGTCGCGCGATCGGCAGGGAGGCAGGAAGTCAGGAATTCAAGGCTGGAAGGTTCGACGGATGGAACGACGACGGCTGGAGAGATGAAGCGGCGGAAGGCCTTTCATCCTTCCGTCCTTCCCGCATTCGTCCTTCGCTCCTTCCGTCCTTCCCTCCGTGAATTTCTGCCTTCCTGCCCCCTGCCTTCCTGCCTTTCCCTGCTATTTCTCGATCGTCGCCTTCTTGACGTAATCGAGCTGCGGGAACTGCGCCTTCAGGTACGTGTTCCCCTGCGACTGGATGCTGCCCTGGTTCGGCTTCTCGCCGTACTCGGCGGTGATCTTGTCGACGTTGTCCATCCCCGAGGTCACCTGGCCGAACGGCGCGAAGCGCTGCGAGTCGAGGAAGCTGTTGTCCTTGAAGTTGACGAAGATCTGCGTCGACCGCGAATTGGGCGCGGAGGTCTGCGCGAAGGTCACGTAGCCGCGCTTGTTGCTCTCCTTCACCGGATCGTCCTTGATCGAGTTGTGCCACTTCGACTGCACGGCCGGATCGGCGTTGATGCCGAACTGCACCATGAAGTTCGGCACGACGCGGAAGAAGCGCGCTTCGTCGAAGAAGCCGTTCTTCACGAGCGTGTAGAAGTGATCGGCCGCGTTCGGCGCCCACGCGCGATGCACTTCGACGACGAACGGACCGGCGCTCGAGTCGAACTTCACCTTGAAGGTGGCCGGCGCCTTCTCGTCGCCCTCCTGCCCCGCCATCCCGATCGACGCCGCGACCAGCAACGCCGACGCAATCGCCACGATACGAACAATCATGCTCATCTCCTTCGCTGTCTCAACCAATCCCTGCTCACCAATCCCCCAATCCCCAATCCCCAATCCCCAACCCTACACGTATAGCGTACCTTCGCCCGCCAGCACCGCCTCGCCGCCGACGCGAACGCTCGAGATGTCGCCGTCCGGGCCGGCGCCGATGGAGATGTGCACGTGGCTCGGCCGCCCCATCTTGACCCCTTGCACGCTGAGGATCGCGTCGGCCTTCTCCGGCGGCACGATTCTGTGACGCACGAGATAGCAGCCGAGCGGGCCGCTCGCGTCGAGTGCGCCGCCGTTGACGACCGCGCTGTCCACGGCGCTGCGCGTCGTCAGCGGCACGAAGAGGAACGGCACGCCGCACGACACGATCTGCACGGGGTGGCCCGTGCCGGCCACAGCCGCGGGCGAGAGCGAGAGCGCCGCCGCGGCGTGTGCCGGATCGGGAATCGGATCGCCGAAGACCGGCAGGCGCTGCGTCATCCAGACGAACGTGAGATCCTCGCCGGTCCACGTGAGCGTCACCGGCGTCGGGCCGACGCCGAGGCCGAAGACGAACTGCGCGCGTCCCGGCTCGATCACGCCGGCACGCGCGAGCGCGAACGTGCTGCCGATCGTCGGGTGGCCCGCCGCCGGCAGCTCTTCGCCGGGCGTGAAGATCCGCAGCCGCGCGTCGGTGCCCGCCTGCTCCGCCGGCAGCACGAACGTCGTCTCGGAGAAGTTCATCTCCTTCGCGATCGCCTGCATCGTGTCGGTCGAGAGGCCGCGTCCGTCGAGGATCACGGCGAGCTGATTGCCGCCGAACAGATGGTCGGTGAACACGTCGTAGTGAAAGTAGCGGTAGGATCGAGGCATGCTGTATGCGCATTTTACGACGAGCGAAGGCCGCTTCACCGCGCGGCTGTTCGACGCGGAGACGCCGAACACGGCCGCCAACTTCGCGGGGCTCGCGGACGGATCGAAGGAGTGGACCGATCCGCGCACGGGCCGCAAGGTCAAGCAGCCGTACTTCGACGGCACGATCTTTCATCGCGTGATCGCCGGCTTCATGATCCAGGGCGGCGATCCGCTCGGCCAGGGCACGGGCGGCCCGGGCTACACGTTCGCCGACGAGTTCTCGCCGCAGCTGCGGCATTCCAAACCCGGCATCCTCTCGATGGCGAACCGCGGCCCGAACACCAACGGCGGACAGTTCTTCATCACGCTGGCCGCGACGCCGTGGCTCGACGGCAAGCACAGCGTCTTCGGCGAGGTCGTCGAAGGGATGGACGTGGTGACGAAGATCGGCAGCACGCCGACCAGCAAGCCGGGCGACAAGCCGCTCAAGCCGATCACCGTGGAGAGCGTGACGATAGAGCGCACGAATTAGGAATTTGGAATTTGGACTTCAGAATTCGTCGACCGGTTGTGACAGTCGTGACAACGAATTCTTCATTCCAAATTCTTAATTCTTAATTCCTACGCTCCGTGGCGTCTCAGCAGCGCGGCCGCTTCCCGGTGGTTCTTCTCCTGCGCGAGCGACAGCGCGCTCTTCCCCTCGCCGTTGGCCGCCGACACGTCAGCGCCTTGCGCGATGAGCGACTTGATCGCGTCGAGGTTGTTGCTGGCCGCCGCGAGGTGCAGCGGCCGCCAGCCGGCGGCGTCGGCAGCGTTCACGTCCGCGCCGCCGCCGATCAGCACGGCGGCGACGAACTTGTGGTTGCCGGCGAGCGCGGCGTGGAGCGGCGTGTTGGCGGTCGAGTTGCGCGAGCGCGCAACGACGTCGGCATCGTGCGCCAGCAGCAGCTCGGCGATCTTCGTGTGGCCGAAGAAGGCCGCGAGGTGCAGCGGCGTCCAGCCGTCGCCGCTCCAGTCGTTGATCGCCGTGCCGCGCTCGTCGACCAGCCGCTCGACGCGCTCGATCTCCCCCGCCGCGCACGCCTCGAAGAGATCGAGCGGCGCGCCGCGCGCGACCAGCAG
>QHWK01000865.1:706-2412 GCA_003223775.1 Acidobacteriota bacterium | reverse complement strand
TCTTCGGATCGGTGCGCCGCGCCGATCTCGAGGCGGGCATCAGCCGTACGCCGGACAACATCCGCTACCTGCGGATGTTCTATCCGAACGTCGATCTCTTCAACAACACGACGACGAGCTGGCAGCCGTACGTGAAAGTGACGGCGAAGGTGTCGCAGGCGCACCAGCTCGCGGGGTTCTATCAGCTCGATCGTCTCAAGGCGACCGGCGACCGCGAGTACGACTACAGCCGCGCGACGCTGTACTCGACGGGCGGCGGCTTGTACGGCGCGAAGCTGACGTCGGTCTGGGGCCAGCGCATGACGACGACGTTCGTCGTCTCGTACAACAACAAAGGCGGCTCCGATGCGAGCACCTTCGCCGACTACAACGCCAGCGGGCCCGACACGATTTATCACCAGTCGGCCTCGCTGAACGGCGCGCGCATGGTCGGCGACGGGCGGCTTATCGAAGGCGGCAACCTCGAAGGCGGCTTCGAGCCGCTGTCCCCCTCGTCTCTGTGGACCGTCCGCGGCGACTTCACGTACTTCAAGGACGGCATGGCGGGGTCGCACGAGTTCCAGACAGGCTTCTTCGCCGCGCCGCAGAGCAAGTACGACACGGAGAACCTCTACATCAACAACGGGTTCATCCTCGAGGAGCGCTCGATGGTGAACCCGGCCGACGCGTCGAAGGGCACGATCCCGTTCCACCGGCAGTACGTCGATGCCCTCGACATCAAGACGCGGCAGGCGCGCGACCGCAACTACGCGGTCTACGTGCAGGACACCTGGAAGCCGAACGCGCGGCTCACCGCCAACGTCGGCCTCCGCGTCGACTTCGTCAAGCGCGTCGACGAGATCTTCAACATCGTCCGCGAGAACGCGTCGACGGTGCAGCCGCGGCTCGGCTTCTCGTACCTGGTGACGAGCGACGCGAAGAACATCCTGCGCGCCAGCTACGTGCGCGTCGGCGAGCAGATGATGGGGCGCGACGGCGTCACCACCTTCGGCGGCAACGCGCGCGTCGGCCTGCGCGACGAGTACGACACGAACCTCGACGGCGTCCTCGACTCGGTGATCCTGACGCCGGCCAACACCGCGGCGGTCGCCGCGAATCAGTTCTCGGGGGATCTGCACCAGCCGTACGTGGACGAAGTGATCGTCGGGTTCAGGAAGCAGCTGCCGTTCGCCGTCGGCATCGACGTCGCCGGCATCCACCGCGTCTACAGCGACACGTACGCGAACCTCGAGATCAACGGCTTCTACCCGAGCGCGCCGAACCAGCCGTTCGGCGGCTACGGGGCGATCGACCCGAGTCGCGGCAACGTGTTTCAGGAGACGAACAACACCTGGAGCAAGCTGAATTACACGGCGCTCGAGGTGACGATGACGAAGAACATGTCGCACGGCTTCCAGTTCATGGCGGGCATCAACCGCCAGTGGCAGCACATCAGCGGCGACTGGAACCCGCACGATCCGGCGCTCTTCATCCAGCCGGCCACGTTCCCCAACGACAAGCTGCTCTACATGCCGCGCGGGAACAACGAGGAGAACAGCCTGCCGCTCGTGACCGGCGGCACGCAGCTCACCTACGGGCCGACGTGGCAGAAGTACCGCTTGAATTTCGGCGGCTCGTATCTCGCGCCGCTCGGCATCACGATGGCGGCGAGCTACACCGTCGAGGCGGGCCCGTGGTCCGGGCCGGTCATTTCTCAGCTGCCCGTC
>QHWK01000865.1:0-647 GCA_003223775.1 Acidobacteriota bacterium | reverse complement strand
GCCGGCGGTGAAGACGCTCGGCCTCAAGATCGGCAAGAAGATTCCGCTCGGCGGGACGCGGTCGGCGGAGGTCGCGGCGAACGTGTTCAATGTGCTGAACGCCGGCGACTACACGCAGTACAACTACAACGGCGCGAACGAGACGTTCAACACGGCGAACTATCTGCAGATGCGCAATCAGCAGCCGGCGCGCGCGCTGCAGATGACGTTCGTGTATCGCTTTTAATTGAATCGAGGCAGGTTGGAAGGACGTCAGCGCGACTTCAACCGGCGCCGCTTCCTCGAGGTTCTATCCGCGGCAGGCCTCGGCGGCACGCTTCTGCCCGGCGCGCTCGCCGCCGTCGCCGAGGACGCCGAGACGATCACGATCGAGATCCTGCAGGCGGCGCAGCGGATCGCCGGCGTGTCGTTCACGCCGGACGAGCAGCGGCGGCTGCTCGAAAAGCTGAACGGCGCGCGAGGCTATGCGGCCGGCTTCGCGCGGTTGCGCGCGGCGGGCCTCGGCAACAGCGCGCAGCCGGCGATCGTCTTCAACCCCGTTCCGCCGGGGAAGACGCTGCCGACCGAGCGCCGGCCGATGCGCCGGCAGCCGATCGACGTGTCGATGCCGCGCTCCGACGAGGCGCTGGCGTTCCTGCCGCTCACCC
>QHWK01000864.1 GCA_003223775.1 Acidobacteriota bacterium | reverse complement strand
ATCGCGATACGAGAGATAGATCACCGGCGTCGGCGGCTCGCCTAACGCCTCGCTCACCGAGTTCCGCACGATCCCGGCGATCGTATAACTCGCGCCGCGGCTCTCGATGCGGCGCCCGATCGCCTCGCCTTCGCCGACGAAGCGGCGCACGAACTCTTCGTTGACGATCGCCTGTGGCGTCGCGGCCGCGTCGTCGAGATCGACGAAGTCGCGGCCGGCGGCGAACGCGATCCCCATCGTGCGGAAGTAGCCGGGCGTCACGGTGTTGGTGAGCGCGCGGTCCGGCGCGGCGTCGCTGCGCGCGCGCCCCTCGACGGCGATCGAGCGGAGCGGCAGCCCGTGGATGTCGAGCGGGACCGCGGAGGCGATCGCGGCGCTCTCGATCGCGGGCACGGCTCGAAGCCGCGCGAGCAGGCGGCGCGCGAAATCGCGCGCCCCGGATGCATCGACACTCCGCCCCGTCATGTCGTAGTTCGCCAGCAGGACGCCCTCGCGCCGGAAGCCGGGATTGGTGTCGTGCGCGTCGTTGAAGGTGCGCACGAACATCGCGGCCGCGAGCAGCACGACCAGCGCCAGCCCGACTTCGATCGCCATCAGCACGTGCCGGAGCGCGCTTCGGCCGGCCGCGTGCGTGCCGGATCTGATGGCGGCGATCGGATCGACCCGCGCCAGCTGCAGCGCGGGACCCGCCCCGAACAGCACGCCGCAGACGACGCCGAGCAGCGCCGCGAAGCCGACGCTGACGGCATCGAGCTCGGTTTGAAAGCGGATCGGGAAGCCGCCGATGATCGGCACCGCGCGCAGCGCGTCGGTGGCCCAGGCGGCCATCGCCACGCCGACGAGCGCGCCCGGCAGCGCGACCAGCAGGCTCTCGACGAGCAGCAGGCGGATGATTCGGGAACGGCCCGCGCCGACGGCGAGGCGGATGCCGATCTCGCGCTGCCGCGCGGCCGCGCGCGCGAGGAGGAGGTTGGCCGTGTTGCCGCATACGGCCAGCAGGAGCAGCAGCATGATCGCCTGCAGCAGCGCGAGCGCCCCGGCGAGCATGCGCTGCGGGCCGCGCGGCGCCTGCCAGAAGGGCAGCGCTTCGGCGCGCACGCGGCCGTTCGTCTCGGGATAGAGACGCGCGAGATCGCGCATCGCGGCGTCGAGCTCCGCCTGCGCCGCGTTGCGGCTGACGCCGTCGGCGAGGCGGCCGAGCATCGCGTAGCCGCGCAGCGAATGGAATCGCGGCGGCGCGACGCCGATCACGGTGAGCACGCGATCGTTGACGCGCATCGTGCGGCCGACGATCGCCGGATCGCCGCCGAGCCGCGTCTGCCAGTAGTCGTACCCGACGACGAGCACCGGCTCGCCGCCGGGACGCGCCACCTCGTCGGCGCGGATCAAACGGCCGAGCGCGGCGCGCAGCCCGAGCGCGCTGAAATAATTGCCGGAGACGAGCAGGCCGTAGGCGCGCTGCACCTGTCCCGGCGCGCCGACGGTGAGCGGCGCCATGCGAAACGCGATCGGATCCGGAAACGCGCGCAGCCGCTCGCGCAGGTCGCCGTACTCACGCCACGACACGCCGGGATAGGACCCGGTGTCGGCCAGCGGCTCGATGAGAAACAGGCCGCCCGAATGCGCGACGCCGGGCAGCGGCCGCAGCACGAGGCTCTGCACCCACGAGAAGACCGCGGTGTTCACGCCGATGCCCACGCCGATCGACGCGACGACGACGGCGGCGACGACAGGCATGCGCGCGATCGCGCGCCACGCGTAGCGAACGTCGCCGAGCATCAGCGGCCTCCGTGCAGCGGGGCGATTGCGTGCGCGTTCGAGCCGCGGGGCCGGTGCATGTAGGCGGCCGCGACGAGCAGCGCGACGACGGCGAGGACGATGAGAAAGGCGCGTGTGCTCATGTCGATCTGCGGCGCCGATGTTACACGACCTCCGGTGAACGAACGGTGAACGCGCCGTTCAGGAAGCGTTCAGGTTGCGTTGCGCTACTCTGAGCGCGTGCGTGTGCTGGTCGTCGAGGACGAACCCCTGATCGCGAAGCAGCTGACGGAGGCGCTTGCCGACGCCGGCTACGCGGTCGATCGGGCCGCCGACGGCGAGCATGCCGACTTCGCCGCGCACACCGAACGCTACGATGCCATCGTGCTCGACCTCGGCCTGCCGTCGATCGACCGACGACTACGTCGCGAAGCCGTTCCGGATCGAGGAAGTGCTCGCGCGGCTGCGCGCGCTGATCCGCCGCGCCGCCGGCCATCCCTCGCCCGTGCTGCGCTGCGGCGGCGTCGCGCTCGATGTCCGCGCCGCGCGCGTCACGCTCGACGGCGCGCCGGTGAAGCTCACCGCCCACGAGCTCCGCGTCGTCTCGTACCTGATGCACCATCGCGATCGCGTCGTCTCGCAGGGCGAGCTGACCGAGCACATCTACCCGCACGGCGGCGATCGCGACTCGAATACGGTCGAAGTGTTCATCGCGCGGCTGCGCCGGAAGCTCGGCGCCTCGGCGATCGAAACGGTTCGCGGCCTCGGCTACCGCATGGCCGGCGATCGATGAGCCCCAGGCTGTCGCTGCGCGCGCGAGTGATGGCGGGCGCCGCGCTGTGGACGTTCGGCCTGCTGATCGTCACGAGCGTGATCGGCGTCACCGTGCTGCTCGGCCATCCGATTCAGCACGCGTTCATTCTCCGCGCGCTGATCCATCGCCCGGGCGCGGCGCTGGTGGTCGCGGCCGCCTCGATGGTGGTCGGCCTGTGGCAGGTGAAGCGCGGCCTCTCCGCGCTCGACGACCTGCGCGCGCAGTTGGCCGCGGTCCGCGGCGGGCGCGAGCGGCGAGTGGAAGGCGCGTATCCAGCCGAAGTGGAGCCGCTCGTGGCCGACCTCAATGCGCTCCTCGAGCACCGCGAGCACGCGGTGCGGCGCGCGGTCGCCAAGGCCGGCGATCTCGCGCACGGCCTGAAGACGCCGCTCGCAGTCCTGGCGCAGGAAGCCTCGCGCGCCGACGCCGCGGGGCAGCGCGATCTGGCCGCGTCGATCGAG
>QHWK01000042.1 GCA_003223775.1 Acidobacteriota bacterium | reverse complement strand
CGAGCAGATCCTCGCGCACGTAGAAGAACGCGAGGCCGAAATCGCCCATCAGCCACTTGTAGGTCGCCGACGCCGCGAAATCCACGCCGGTCGCGCGCACGTCGATCGGCACCGCGCCCGCCGCCTGGATGATGTCGGCGTACACGTACGCGCCGTGCGCGTGCGCGAGATCGCAGACCGCCTTCAAGTCGTGCTGGAAGCCGTTGTACATCGAGACGAGCGACACTTCGACGAGCTTCGTCCGGTTGTCCACGACGCGCTCGAGATCTTTCATCTCGATCCGCCCGTCGCGGGGCGCGACGATGCGCAGATCCACCCCCTGTTTGCGAAGCTCCATCAGGTGGAGGAGGGCCCCCTCGAAATGCAGCGCGTCGGTCACCACGTTGCCATCGAGTCTGCCGATGCCCAGGCATTCGACGACGAGGTTTTCGCCGGCGCTCGTGTTCGGGATGTAGCTGATCTCCGACGGCTTCGCGTTGATGAGGGCCGCGAAGGCCGCCTTCGGGTCCACGCGCGGCGCGCTCGCGCCGAGGCCCGCCGCAGGCGTCGCGCCGACGGTGCCGCGGCGGTTCACCGCGTCGCGGTACGCGTCGGCCGCGGCGATCGGCATCGGATGCGTGAAGGCGCCGCTCAAATACGTGACGCCTTTCTCGAACGCGAAGTCCGCCTTGCGGGGAAATCCTGCGCCGCCGGGTGCGGGCGCCGCGCCGACCGTGACGTCGCGGAGCGCCGCGGCCGCCGCCGCCGTGCCGAGCCCGGCCAGCACCTCGCGCCGATTGAGAGCCATCCTGGGCCTCCTTACTGCGTTTTCGTATAGTGGCCGTCGCCGAGCCGCCGGAACGGTCCGCCGTCCACCGAGAATTCCTCGGTGACGTCGAACGACGTCGTCGATCGAACGGAGACCATCCGCCGCAGCTGAAACGTCTTGCCGTTGGCGACGACCGGCGACGTCTGAAAGAGGATCGCAATCGGGCTGCGCCAGCTCGCGACGCTCACGAGCTCCACGCCGTGGTCTCGCCGCTCGACGACCGCGAGCGAGTTGGTGTCGGGATCGAGCCCGATCGAGACGTGCTCCTCGTAGGCGTTCCCGCCGGCGTCGCCGTGGATCGTGCCGTTGACGAAGTTGGAGGCGCCCTCGCGCGTGAACGTCGCCGTGCCGCTGCGGCTGCCGTCGCTGAGCGGCGGGTACTCGGCGCCGACGTACTCGAACCGCCAGCGGCCCACGAAGTAGTCGATGCGCTGCTCGACGTGCGGCTGGATCGCTTCGGCGCGCGGCCGGCGCTGCAGCGCGAGCGCGACCTCGAACTTCTGCGCGCCGACGCTGAGCGTGCCCGCGCCTTTCATCGCGTTTCCGTCCACGGTGAGCTGACAGACGAGCGCGACCGCGCCGAGCTTGGAGTCGTCGGCGGCTTCGATCGTCACGCGGCCGCCGTCCACGGCCACGCGCTTCAGCGCGCTCTCGCTCGTCGCGTTCAACCCGTTCGACGATCCGACGTACGCGTCGCCGCGCTTCACGATGGTGATGATGATCGGGCTCGTGCCGCCGCCAGGCGACCTCACGGTTCCGCGCCAGTTGCCGACGACGGGATCCTGTGGCGCGGCGCTCGCGGAGGGCGCCGCCGTCTGCTGCGCGCCCGCCGGCGCCGCGATCGCCGATGCGACAGAGACCAGGGCCGCCGCGCGCAGCAGCCTGATCACTGCTGCGACGTGCTCCGCACCGGCTTCCTGTGCGCGTCGAAGAACTCGATCGCCGCCGCAATGTTCGGCGCGACGACGTCGCTGTGCAGGCCGCCGGGCACTTCGATGTATTTGTGCTCCGTCCCCAGCTCTTTCAGCTTCGCGACCATCGCGCGCGATCCGGAGACGTTCACCGTCGGATCGGCGTCGCCGTGCACGACGATCTCCGGGACGCTGCGGATCTTCTCGAGCGTGTCGGGCGCGCCGTTGCCGGAGAAGGGCGCAATCGCCGCCCAAACCTCCGGATACTTCGGCGCAAGTTTCCACGTGCCGATCCCGCCCATCGAGTGGCCCATCAGATAAATGCGGGCGTCGTCGATCTTGTACTGCTGCCGCACGCGCTGCAGCACCTGCATCACGTCCTGCTCGCTCAGCTCCTGCGTGCGGCGCGTGGCCGGATCGGCCGGCGGCGTGCCGAGGCCCCAGCCGTACGATCCGTCGACGCGGTAGCCGAGCGGCGCGGCGACGATGTAGCCGTGCGACTCGGCGAGGGGCGGCAGCGCTTTGTTGTAGCCGTCGAAGAAGGCGTCCTCGGTGCCGCCGAGGCCGTGCAGCGCGACGATCAGCGGATACGCTTTCGACCCGTTGTACGACGTCGGCACGTACATCCGATACGGGATGATTTCCTGCGCCGCGTCGAGCAGGTAATGGCGCTTGAAATCGCCGGTCTTGCCGGCCAATGGATCCTTGCCGCCTTTCGCGGCCGCCGCGATCGCTTCGGCCGCCGCGAGATCGCGATCGGGATCGAACGTCCGCAGCTCGAGCCGCCCGCGGTTCACGTTCTTCATGCGATCGACGGGGAAGCGGATGTCGGCGCGCACGCTCTCGGGCGCGCGCCTGGCGTCGGCCTCGAGCCGCGCGGCGAGATCGTCGACGCCTTTGCGCACGGCGATCGGGAGCAAGGCGGTGCCGATCCGTTCGCTTTGATTGACGACGTCGACCGCGAGCAGATACGGCCCGTCGGCGACGGCGCCAAGGTCGAGGTCGAAGAAGAACGGCGACTCGCGCAGATCGCGCGCGACGCCCTCGAACGTGCCGAGATCCTTGACGACCGGCGGCTCCTGCGCCGGCTGGTTTGGCGGCGCCGGCGCCGGGCGATTGCGCAGCGTCGCGTGCGCGCTGACCGCGGTCTGCAGCGCGAGCGAGGGCGCGTAGATCTGCTCGAGCCGCACGGTCCACGGCTTCGCCGAGTCGACGACGACGCGCGGCGTGCGCAGGACGAGCGACGCGGAATAGTCGGCGGCGTCGGTCCACGGCCGCCCGTTCAGGAGCGCGACGCCCTTCGCGTAGAGGCGCCGCAGGTCGCCGCTGCGCCCGAGGCGCGCCGCCTCGGCGATCTGCGCGTCGAGCGCGTCGATCTGCGCCTTCAGCTCGCCCTGCGGCTTGACGGTGTTCTTCCGCGTCGTGTAGCCGACGCGGACCGACGCGAGGCTCGTCAGCGCCTGCGGGAACGCAGACACCGGCGCGAGCGCGCATAAAGCGGCGACGACGGCGATGACGCGGCGTTTCATGGTGCTCTCCTGCCGGCGAATGCTACCCGAAAAGGGGGATTGGGGATTGGGGATTGGGGATTGGGGTATCGAACCAACGATCGGCGCTCGCGCAGCCCTTTTAGGGCTGCCTGTTCGACGCGAACACGCGCACCCCGAAGCAGGCCTGAAGGCCTGCGCTACCGGAGTCGTGTTACCGGAATCGTACCGAAATCGTCGCCCTTCGGCGCCGCGTACGTGATCGTCTTGAGCGCCGCCGCGTCGCTCGGCAGCTCGGTCGAACCGGCCGGAATCCGCGCCTTGCTCAGGAGGAACGCCATCACATCGGCGACTTCCGCAGACTTCAGCGTGCCCGGCGCATCGGCCGGCATCGTCGTGCGAATGCGCTCGAACAAATCCGAGAGCGGCTGTGCGTCCCACTCCTTCGCGAAGTCGACGTCGGCGAGCGGCGGCGCGTGGCCGCTGCCGGAGAGATCCGGCGCGTGGCAGCTCGCGCAGGCCTTTTCGTACACGTCCGCGCCGCGCTTCGCCTGCGCCTCGGTATAGACGCCGTCCCGCGTGGTGCGCGCCTGCGCGACGGCCATCAGCAGCACCGCGGCGATCGCGGTTCGCGTCATCCCTGCTCCGCCAGCTGCGCGGCGTGCCGCGCGAGGTATTCGACGCGCGGCCCGAAGGCTGCAAAGCGCGCGTCGCGCGTCTGCCCCTGCACGAACCGATAGTAGATCTGCTGGATGACGACGGCGATCTTGAAGACGGCGAACACCTCGTAATACCGGATGCCGCCGAGATCGCGGCCCGAGCGCGCGGCGTAGCGTTCGACGAGCGCCTCGCGCGAGAGATACCCGGGCCTGTCGGTGACGGTCGTGAGCGCGTCGCGCTGCTCGGGCGGCGCCGTCGGCGCCCAGTACGTCAGCAGGATGCCGAGATCGACGAGCGGATCGCCGAGCGCGCTCATCTCCCAATCGAACACGGCGACGAGCCGGCCGGCGTCCTGCGGATCGAGCATCACGTTGTCCAGCTTGAAGTCGCCGTGCACGACCGACGGCGCCGGCGGATCGCCCGGCAGATGATCGCGCAGCCACGCCGCCAGCGCGTCCATCACGGGCAGCGGCGTCGTCTGCGCGCGCGTCCACCGCTCGGACCACCCGCGCACCTGCCGTTCGACGAATCCCGCCGGCTTGCCGAGGCCGCTCAGGCCGCTTGCGGCCACGTCAATCCCGTGGAGAGCGGCGAGCGTGTCGATCATCGCCTCGCTCACGCGGCGCCGCGCGTCGACGTGCGCGAGGATCGCGGGCTCCTCCGTGCGAACGACGACGCCGCGGCGGCGCTCCATCGCGTAGAACACCGATCCGATGATCGACGGATCGTCGCACAGCAGATATGGACGAGGCGCGAGCGAGAAGACACGATGCATCGCGGCGAGCCACCGGAACTCGCGCGCCATGTCGTGCGCGGTCGGCGCAACCGGTCCGAACGGCGGACGCCGCACGACGATCTCGGCGTCGCCGAATCGGAGCAGGTACGTGAGGTTCGAGTGCCCGCCCGGAAACTGCGCGATCGTGGGTTCCGCGCGAACGTCGAGCCCGTCGACGCCGCACGCCGGCAGACGATCGCGCAGCCACGCGGCGAGACGCGGCCAGTCGAGCTCTTCGCCGGGACGCACGCTGCGCGCGTCACCTTCCATCGGCGAAAAGGCTATCATGCGCGCCATGCGCTTCGAGCATTCCGCGAAGGTCGTCGATCTGCAGCGGCGCCTCACGGCGTTCATGGACGAGCACGTCTACCCGAACGAAGCGAATTACCATCGTCAGATTTCCGACGGCGATCGCTGGCAGCCGGCGCCGATCGTCGAGGAGCTGAAGCCGAAGGCGCGCGCCGCCGGATTGTGGAATCTCTTTCTGCCGGCGAGCGAGTACGGCGCCGGCCTCACCAACGTCGAGTACGCGCCGCTCTGCGAGATCATGGGCCGCGTCCCGGGGCTCGGGCCGGAAGTCTTCAACTGCTCCGCCCCCGACACCGGCAACATGGAAGTGCTCGTGCGCTACGGCACCGACGCGCAGCGGAGCCGCTGGCTCGAGCCGCTGCTCGCCGGCACGACCCGGTCGTGCTTCGCGATGACCGAGCCCGACGTCGCCTCGTCGGACGCGACGAACATCCGCGCGCGCATCGAGCGCGACGGCGACCACTACGTCCTCAACGGCCGCAAGTGGTGGACCTCCGGCGCGGGCGATCCTCGGTGCCGCGTCGCAATCTTCATGGGGAAGTCGAATCCGGACGCGCCGACGCACCTGCAGCAGTCGATGATCCTCGTGCCGATGGACGCGCCGGGCGTGACGATCCGCCGCATGCTGACCGTCTACGGCTACGACGATGCGCCGCACGGCCACGGTGAGGTGATCTTCGACGGCGTCCGCGTGCCGGCGGCGAACATGCTCCTCGGCGAAGGGCGCGGCTTCGAGATCGCGCAGGGACGCCTCGGGCCGGGGCGCATCCACCACTGCATGCGATCGATTGGCGTCGCCGAACGCGCCGTCGAGCTGATGTGCCGTCGCGTGCAGACGCGCGTCGCGTTCGGCAGAGCGCTCGCGGATCAGGGAACCATTCGCGCCGACATCGCCGAATCGCGAATGGAAATCGAGCAGGCGCGGCTGCTGACGATGAAGGCGGCGTACATGATGGACGCGGTCGGCAACAAGGCCGCGCGCACCGAGCTCGCGATGGTGAAAGTGGTCGTCCCGCGCATGACGCTGCGCGTCCTCGATCGTGCGATCCAGGCGCACGGCGCCGCGGGCGTCTGCGACGATTTCCCGCTCGCCGCGATGTGGGCGCACACGCGGACGCTCCGCCTCGCCGACGGACCGGACGAAGTCCACCGCGAGGCGATCGCGAAGACCGAGCTGAAGAGGAGCGCGCGAGTCGGCATTGACGCGACCGTGTGAAGGTCGCGCCCTTTACGGACGAGGCCCTGGTCATCACCGAGCTCTGCATAAATCGCGGCGGCAGTCCCGAAAGGCCGCGGACAGCTCTGCCTCGGACAAGTTGGACCGCGGTTTGCTGCTTTCAATCTGAGCGGGCCCGGTACAAGGCTGGGCTGATGAAGGAGACGAAGATGAAAGCTGCCATTGGAAGCGTCGTCGTGGCCGCCGCTGTGCTCGTCGCGGGTCAGGTGCCGATGCAGGCGGCCGCGCCGCAGGCGCCGACCACTACCGCCTCGAAATCGCCCGACTCCACGCTCGGCGCGAGGATCGACAAGAAGATCCACGATTCGTCGCTGAAGAAATACGACATCAAAGTGTCGGTGAACGACGGGGTTGCGACACTCACCGGGACCGTGGCGACCGAGGCCGATCGCCGCCGCGCCGCGCAGCTCGCCACGATCGACGGCGTCTCGCGCGTCGACAATCAGCTCGTCGTCGATCTGAACGCCGGCACGGCGGCGAAGGGGACGACAGGCAAGGCTGAGAGCAACAT
>QHWK01000041.1 GCA_003223775.1 Acidobacteriota bacterium | reverse complement strand
CGCTGATGAGCACGACGCGGTTGCGGAAGGGCTCCAGAGGTTTCGTGATGAACGAAAACGCGAAGTCCTTTCCCTCCTGGAGCGGGCTCCAGTAGCCGGGCGCCGCGCCGTGCGGGTGCCAGATGCCCACGAACCGCTTCGGCGGCGCGGCCGCCGTCAGCCGCAGCGGCTGCAGCGCCGGCACCATCGATTCGAGGAGCGGCAAGGCGAGGGTGACGCCGGCCCCGCGAAGAAACGTCCGCCGGGGAATGTACGTTTTTGTGATGAACATCAATCCCTCACGTTCCCTTCACGCGCATCCGGAACTGCGCGCTTCGGACAACTCCGAGGACGATCGTCGAGAACCGGTTCTGATCCTTGCCGGACGCGCGCGCGATCGCGCGCACGGTCGGCATGTCCGTGTACTCGAGCCCGCGGCCCAGCGCGTAGGTCATCATCTTCTCGATGAACATCCGCACGAACTGCGGAGAGTAGCGCAGGAGCGCCGTTCGCAGTTCCGACGGGCCGTCGACTTCCTGCCCGTCGAACAGCTTCACTTTCGCGTCGATCGGCATCCCGCCGTCGCCGCCCTGCTTCGCGCGCCAGCTTGCGTCGGCATCGAGGTTCTCGAGCGCGAACCCGATCGGATCCATGATCTTGTGGCAGCCGGCGCACGGCTGCTGCGTGCGATGCAGCGTCATCTGCTCGCGCAGCGTCAGCGGCTTGCCGTCGCCCTTGGTCTCTTCGAGCGCCGGCACGTTCGCCGGCGGCTCCGGCGGCGGCGTGCCCAGGATGTTTTCGAGCACCCACGCGCCGCGCTTCACCGGCGACGAGCGGAAGTTCTGCGTGAACGTGACGGCCAGGAAGCTGCCCTTCCCGAGCAGGCCGCGACGATAATCCATCTCGGGCGGGAGCGTGACGCGGCGGAACCGCGATCCGTAGATGTTCGGAATGCCGTAGTGCCGCGCCAGCCGCTCGTTCACGAACGTGTAGTCCGCCGTCAACAGGTCGACGATGTTGCGGTCCTCGCGGATGATGCTGTCGAAGAACAGCTCCGACTCGCGCTTCAGGCTCTGGCGCAGCTCGTCATCCCAGTTCGGGTAGAAGATGCCATCGGGTGCCGTGCCCGCGAGGTTGCGCAGATACAGCATCTGCTGCGCGAAGTTGGACACGAGCGCTTCCGAGCGCGGATCGGCGATCATCCGCCGCACCTGCTGCTCGAGCACAGCGGGCTGGCCCAGCCGCCGCGCCGCCGCAAGCGTGATCAGCTCGTCGTCGGGGATGCTGCTCCACAGGAAAAATGACAGTCGCGACGCCAGCTCGACGTCGCTGATGGAGTACGCCTGTCCGGCGCGCATCGCGGCGGGTTCGCGCTCGCCGCGCACCAGAAACTGCGGGCTCGCGAGGATCAGCCGCAGCGCGAGCTCGATGCCATCGTCGAAGCCGCCTTCTCCGCGGCCCTTATCGAAAAACGACAGCAGCGTCGCGATCTCCGCCGCGTCCGGCGGACGGCGATACGCGCGCCGCGCGAGCGGCGTCAGAATCGCTCTGGCGCAGTCGCGCTCGCCCTCGGCGCCGACGCTCGCGCCCTCGGGTGCGCGAACGCGGCTCGCCTGCGGCGACGATGAGGGTCGACAGGTGAACAGCTTTCGGCGGCTCACCGAATCGGCCGGCCGCTCGGCGTTGAACGGCCCCTGGATGCGGAGGAAGCCGATGGCCGGGTAGTTCTGCATCTGCGGGATCGTGTTGTTCTCGAGCGACTGGCGATCGTAGTGGCGGATGATGTCCAGGCTGGGACGATAGTTGGTCGCGATGAACGTCGCGCCGACCAGCCGGGAACCGGCGCGCACGGGCACGGTGACTTCGAGCGTGCCGTCCGTGTCCGCCGTCATCCCGACCGCGAGGCCGACGCCGCGGTACGGCCACACGTGCGCGCGTTCGCCGTCGATGACGAGCGCCAGCTGCTCGCCGGGAATGAAGCTGCCGACGCCGAAGTTCTGGAGCGAGAACTTGTACTCGCCGTCGGCCGGGAAGATGTGCCGGGCGACGATGCCGCCGCGCGTGCCGAACGGCATGCCATCGAGACGCTGACTCTGCGAGGCGTCGCTCTGCGCGAGGTACGTCGCTTCGACCGGCGACCTCCACGACCCGACCGCCATGCGGACGATGCGCGCGGCCGCCGTCGTATACGACTCGAGCAGCGTTGGGGAAATCGTGAGCGAGCCGGCGATGTTGTCGAATCCGTTCGCCGAATCGTCCGGGGGCAGCAGCGTCGCGGGATCGATCTCGAGACCGAGGAGGTCGCGAATGGCGTTCGCGTATTCCGTGCGGTTCAGCCGGTGCAGGACGACCGACCCCGGCGCCACGCGCGTCGCCGCCGCACGATCGACCTCGCTCTCCAGCCAGTCGCGCAGCGCTTCGTAGTCGGCGAGCGGCGGCCGCGCAACGTCGGGCGGCGGCATCACGCCGGCGCGCAGCTTACGGATCACTTTCTCCCACAGCTCCGCCTGATCGCCCACCGTCGTGAGATCGAGTCCCTGCAGCGACAGGTTCGCAGTCTTCAGGCGGTCGTTGTGGCACGTGACGCAATAGCGGTCGAGCAGGGTTCGCTGCGGCGACGGTGAAGGAGCAGACTGACCGCTCAGGGAGATAACCGACGCCGCGATCCACACGAGGAAGGCGGCCGCGATGCCGTACGCCCGGTCTCGCCGACGCATCATGATCAGCTACCGCTTCCTGAACTCGACCTGTATACCACCCTGGATGCTGCTGATGACACCGGTGATGGCGGTGCCGTCGGCGGAGAGCTCGCCCGCAAAGTTCCAGGGCTGTGTGTTCGGGAATTCCCAGTTCAGCCGGCGCTCTTTCACCGTGAAGCGCTTGAGCGGCTTGTCGATCTTCTCTTCCTTCGGAAGCGTCGTGCCGACGAGTTTCCCGACGATGGCGCCGTCGGCGCTCTTCGTGAACTCCAGCTCGATGTCATAGTCGATCGTCGCGATGCGCGGCCGTCCGACCCATCGCCCGGCGAGCGCGCTCGCGACGTTGGCCTCGACCTGAACCGGCGTCGCCGGTTCCGTCTGCGGATTCGCCCGCTCGAACCGCGACGTCGTGACGTAGTTCGGCACGATCACGTTTCCCTCGTGGCACGCGTACTCCCACCACTCGTATTTCGGATCGTGGCGCATCGGATAGCGGACCGTGAACGGGCGCGTGAGGATGACCGGATCCTCCGTCCTGATCTCGTAGAGCCACATCTCGTCGTTCAGGCGGGTGATCCGCTCTGTCGTCTTCATCTGGTCGCTTTGCGGGAAGCGGTTTCCCGCCGGCGATCCGACGACGGCGAGGTTGATCATCGGCGCGAGGCTGCCTTTGTAGTTGGCCGTCTCGACGACGAGCGTGTTGCCGTCCCAGCGGCCGCGCGAATCGCCCATGTAGGCCCTGTGCGCCGACGGCAGCGGCGGCCGGCCGTCGGTGAAGATCACGCGCGCGTCGTGGATCATTTCGAGCTCGAACACGACGACGCCCGGCGCCTGCCAGATCCTGAACCCGCCGTTGTAGCGGTACGGCATCATCGACGAAGGCATGCCGCGCGTGATGCAGCGGTCCCAGCTGTCGAAGTCGGTGGTCCAATCGAAGGCCGGCGACTCGCCGGGCAGCGACCAGCCGCTGCGCATCTCGAGCGCGCGGCGCTTTCCTTCGGCGGTCAGCGCCGGCAGCACGCCGCTCGGCGGATCGACGATGAGCGTCGTCTGGCGCTGCGGCGTGCTCGGGTCGGTGACGCCCGAAAGGAACGCCCTGCCGTACTCGCCCTTCTCGATCAGCTGTCGGCCGGGGTCTCCGCGGCCGGACGCGGTGGCGATGCGCTGCTTGTATTCCTCGTCCGTCCACCACGCTTTGTGCATGTCGCACGGCGGACCGCCGAATCGCATGGCGTTGGCGCAGCGTTCGAGGGGAACGCCGGCGGCCTGCATCATGTTCAGGTTCGCCTGGATGTCGGGTTCACCCCACGGCGTCTTCGGGTGGACCCAGCCCTTCGGTGTGGCGATGAAATGGTTCGCCTCGCTCGGCGGCCCGAGGATCGATTGGCCGTGCGGCGTCACGACGAACGCCGCGGCCCCCGCCGCAGCGAGCAGTGCGATGCGCATTGTCCGCAGGATTCGGTGCATGGCTGCAGTCCTCCGTGCGTCAGCCGGACGATGTAGTTTATCTTCATCCGGAGGAATCTTGATGGGCAGATCCGGGCGTCTCGCCGTGCTGACGTCGAGCCTGTTCGCCGCCGCAGCGCTGGCTCAAACGAGCGGCGCGCGCGGCGCCAGGCCTTACACGACCTGGACCGCCTACGGGGGCGGCGCCCATTCGTCGCAGTACTCGGCGCTCGACCAGATCAATACGTCGAACGTGTCCCGGCTCCAGGTGGCCTGGACGTTCCCCGTTACCGGCACGGTCATCTTCAACCCGCTCATCGTGGACGAGGTGATGTTCCTGCAGGCGTCCGGCGACACGCTGGCCGCCGTGGACGCCGCGACCGGGAAGGAGATCTGGCGCAGGCAGACGCAGGGAGCGATGGGCGCACGCGGGATGAACTATTGGGAGAGTCCCGATCGCTCGGATCGCCGGCTGCTGTTCATTGCGAACGGCTACCTCACCGCCATGAGCGCGCAGAGCGGCGAGGCCATTGCCGGCTTCGGCGACAACGGCCGCGTGGATCTGCGGATCGCGCTCGACCGGCAGGCGGCGGCGCCGCTGCACACCGGCAACCCGGGCCGCATCTTCGAGAACACAATGATCGTGTCGCTGCCGGCGCAGGGGGCGAGCTACGACGCGACGCCTGCCGACGTGCAGGCCTACGACGTGCGCACCGGCAGGATTCAATGGGTCTTCCACAGCATCCCGCATCCCGGCGAATTCGGGTACGACACGTGGCCGCCGGAAGCCTTCAAGAAGTCGGGCGGCGTCCACAACTGGAGCGAGTCCACGGTGGACGAGAGGCGGGGCATCGCGTTCATCAGCTTCGGCAGCCCGCGATTCGATTTCTACGGCGGCGATCGTGCGGGCGCGAATCTCTTCGGCAATTCGCTCGTGGCGCTCGACGCGCGCACCGGCAAGCGCATCTGGCATTACCAGCTCGTGCATCACGATCTGTGGGACTACGACCTGCCCCAGGCACCGAAGCTTCTGACGATCCGGCAAAGCGGCCGCACGCTCGACGTCGTCGCGCAGGCGACGAAGCAGGGCTTCCTCTTCGTATTCGAACGCGAGACGGGGCGCCCGATCTGGCCGATCGAGGAACGGCCGGTGCCGCGGTCCGACGTGCCGGGCGAGCACTCGTCGCCGACGCAGCCGTTCCCGACCAGGCCGGCGCCGTTCGCTCGGCAGACGTTCGCCGAGAAAGACATCAACCCGTACCTGCCGGCGGCCGAGCGGGACGCGCTCGTGCAGCGCTTCAAGGCGCTTCGCAATGACGGTCTGTTCACGCCGCCGAGCTTCGAGGGCAGCATCTCGATGCCGGGCCACAACGGCGGCGCGAACTTCGCGACCTCCGCCGTCGATCCCGCTCGCGGCGAGATGTACGTGGTGGCCAAGGCGCTGCCGACGGTCGATCGACTGACGCTGCCGGGCCAGAGCGGACGCGGCGGAGCGGCGGGCCCGATAGTGACGCCGGAGCAGAAAGCACAGATGATCGCCCAGGCTCGGGAACTGCTCGCGCAGGGCGGAACGCTGCGGCTGCCGTCGCCGTACGAGTTCATGAACCAGAACAGCCTGCGCATGAGCGCCGTCGGGCCGCCGTGGTCGGAGATGACCGCGTATGACCTGAACACCGGCGAGATCACATGGCGGATCCCGACGGGGACCGTCCTCGCGCCGCCCGAGCTGGGGATTCCACCGAACACGGGATCGCACTTCCCTCGCAGCGGTCCGCTGGTGACGGCGGGCGGCCTGATCTTCTTCGCCACCGGATCGGATCGCCGGTTCCGAGCCTACGATCGCAGCAGCGGTCGAGAACTGTGGTCCATGGAGCTTCCCGCTGCGTCGGAAGGGATGCCTGCGACCTATGCGATCAACGGCCGGCAGTTCATTGTCGTACCCGTCGGCGCCGGCGCTGGACTGTTCGCTGCCCGCTACGGCGCGCCGGGCGCACTTGCTGGACAGTACATCGCCCTCGCGTTGAAACAGTAAGTGGAGGGAACAT
>QHWK01000874.1:1368-3221 GCA_003223775.1 Acidobacteriota bacterium | reverse complement strand
CAGCCTCGCACGCGGGCTGTCGTACTACACGGGCGCCATCATGGAGATTGCGGTCGAAGGGATCGGCAGCCTGGGAGGAGGCGGCCGGTACGACGGCCTCGTCGGCATGTTCCTCGGCCGCGACGTGCCGGCGTGCGGTTTCTCAATCGGCCTCGAGCGCATCATCGTCGTGATGACCGAGCGCGGCATGTTTCCGGCCGAAGTCGCCGGCAGCGGCGTGGACGTCATGGTGACCATCTGGAACGCCGGCGCGGCGAGCGACGCGCTGCGCCTGGCAGGCGACCTGCGCCGCGCGGGGCTGCGCGTCGACGTGTACCCCGAAGCGGATAAACTAGCCAGGCAGTTCAAGTACGCCGCATCGCGCGGCGTGCCAATGGTCGCCGTGATCGGCGACGACGAGCGCGCGCGCGGCGAGGTGTCCATCAAGGACATGCGCAGCGGCGATCAAAGCTCCGTCCCGCGCGCCGAGGCGGCCGCCGCTGTCGCGCGGGCGCTCGGCCGGGCGGAACGGAACTGAGCATTTGGAATCTGGAATTTCTCGTCATGTTGTCGAATGGCTGAACCGTTAGGCAGTCTCTCGCGCTCGCACTCGTGCGGCGCGCTCCGCGCGGGCGACGTCGGCGCCGACGTCGTCCTGCTTGGCTGGGTGCACCGCATCCGCGACCTCGGCGGCGTGGCGTTCGTCGATCTCCGCGACCGCGCAGGCGTCTCGCAGGTCGTCGTGCGCGAGAACGACGCGCTGATGGCCGTCGCCAAACGGCTGCGCTCGGAGTTCGTCGTCGGCGTCTCCGGCGTGGTCCAGCGCCGGTCGGAGGACACGATCAACCCGAAGCTCGCGACGGGCGAGGTCGAAGTGCTCGCGCGCGACATCCGGATCCTGAACGAGGCGAGGACGCCGCCGTTCCAGATCGCGGAGGAGACGCCGGTCTCGGAAGACGTCCGCCTGAAGTACCGCTACCTCGATCTGCGCCGGTCGCGGCTGCAGCACAACATGGGGCTGCGGCACCGCGTCGCGATGGCGGTGCGGCGCTACTTCGACGCGAACGGCTTCTGGGAGATCGAGACGCCGATTCTCGCGAAGTCGACGCCCGAGGGGGCGCGCGACTTCCTCGTGCCGAGCCGCGTCCACCCCGGCGAGTTCTTCGCGCTGCCGCAGTCGCCGCAGATCTTCAAGCAGATCCTGATGATCGCCGGCACGGACCGTTACTTTCAGATCGTGCGGTGCTTCCGCGACGAGGACCAGCGCGCCGACCGGCAGCTCGAGTTCACGCAGGTGGACGTCGAGGTCTCGTTCGCGCGGCCCGACACGATCTACGCGCTCATCGAGCCGCTGATGCAGCAGATCTTCAAGGAGATCGGCCGCGAGGTCCAGCTTCCGATCCGCCGCATGTCGTACGCGGAGGCGATCGCGCGCTACGGATCGGACAAGCCCGATCTGCGCTTCGGCCTCGACATCCACGATCTGTCCGACGTGTTCAGGGACTCCGAGTTCCGCGTCTTCAAGCAGATCGTCGCCGGCGGCGGCGTGGTGCGCGCCTTCGCGGTGCCCGGCGGCAACAAGTACACGCGCAGCCAGATCGATCTCCTCGTCGATCAGGCGAAGCAGATGGGATTCACCGGGCTGATCTGGGTGCGGCCCGGCGAGCCGCCGGTGAGCTCGGTGAAGGCGCTGAGCGAAGCGGCGCTGCGGCCGGCGCTCGACACAGCGCGCGCCGGCGCCGACGATCTGCTGCTGATGGCCGCCGGCCCCGCCGATCAGACGTCGAAGCTGCTCGGCCAGCTGCGGCTCGCGATCGCGAAGAAGGAGAATCTCCTCGACGCGAACCGCTTCGAGTTCCTCTGGGTCACCGATT
>QHWK01000874.1:0-1356 GCA_003223775.1 Acidobacteriota bacterium | reverse complement strand
TGGACGAAGACGTCTCGAAGCTCGAAGGCGATCCCGGCGCGGTGCGCGCGAAGGCGTACGATCTCGTGCTGAACGGATCGGAGATCGGCGGCGGCAGCATTCGTATCCACGACGCGGCGCTGCAGTCGCGGATCTTCCAGCGCCTCGGCATCAGCGGCGAAGAAGCGAAGCTGCGCTTCGGGTTCTTCCTCGAGGCGCTCGAGTACGGCACGCCGCCGCACGGCGGCATCGCCCTCGGGCTCGACCGTATCGTCGCGATTCTCGCGGGCGAATCGTCCATCCGCGAGGTGATTGCGTTTCCGAAAACGGCGAATGCGGTCGATCTCATGGCCGGGGCGCCGTCGCCGGTGGACGCGAAACAGTTGCGCGAGCTCCATTTGAAGACTCAGAATTGAGCCGATGAAGCGCATGACCGTCCCGGAAGAGGGGATCGAGACGCTGTTCGGCTCCTACGACGAAAACCTCAAGCATCTCGAATCGCTCTTCAACGTGCGCATCCGCACCCAGGGGCACGACCTCATCATCGAGGGCGAGTCGCCCAACGTCGACAAAGTGGATCGCGTCGTCGGCCAGCTCTCGTCGCTGATGCGCGACGGGTACAAGCTCTCGAACGCCGACGTGAAGACGGCGTCGGATCTGATCGCGCAGGACGTGTCGGTCGATCTCCGCGATCACTTCCTGAAGGGCAGCCTGACGTCGGCGGGCAAGCGGCGCGTCGCGGCGAAGACGGTGAACCAGCGGCGCTATCTCGACGCGATCGAGCAGAACGACATCGTCTTCGGCATCGGGCCGGCGGGCACCGGCAAGACCTATCTCGCGATGGCGCAGGCCGTCGCGTTTCTCGTCGCCAAGAAGGTGAGCCGCATCATCCTCGCGCGGCCGGCCGTCGAAGCGGGCGAGAAGCTCGGCTTCCTGCCGGGCGATCTGCAGGAAAAGGTGAATCCGTACCTGCGGCCGCTGTACGACGCGCTGTACGACATGCTGGACGTCGAGCGCGTCGCGCGCTACATCGAGCGCGGCACGATCGAGATCGCGCCGATCGCGTTCATGCGCGGGCGCACGCTGAACGACTCGTTCGTCATCCTCGACGAGGCGCAGAACACGACGAGCGAGCAGATGAAGATGTTCCTCACGCGCCTCGGCTTCGGCGCGAAGGCGGTGATCACCGGCGACATCACGCAGATCGACCTGCCGACGGGCCGCACCTCCGGCCTCGTCGAGGCGATGAAGGTCGTCGGCGCCATCGACGGCATCTCGTTCGTGTACTTCGACGATCGCGACGTCGTGCGCCACAAACTCGTGCAACAGATCGTCAAGGCGTACGAGGCGTTCTCGAACGGCAGCGCCAGGAATGCC
>QHWK01000040.1:6860-7701 GCA_003223775.1 Acidobacteriota bacterium | reverse complement strand
CCACACACTGTCGTGAAGATCGCCTTCATCATCCAGCGCTACGGCGCCGAGGTCCTCGGCGGATCGGAGCACTTGTGCCGGCTGGTCGCCGAGCGCCTCGCCGGGACGCACGACGTCGACGTCCTCACCACCTGCGCGCGCGACTACGTGACGTGGGCGAACGAGTACGCCGAGGGCGCCGATCGCATCAAGGGCGTCACGGTGCGCCGCTTCGCGACCGCCGCCACGCGCGACATCGAGACGTTCAACAGGTACTCCGCCTGGATCTACGAGCACGAGCACTCACGCGCCGACGAGATGAGCTGGTTGAAGCAGCAGGGCCCGTGGACGCCGGCGCTGATCGAGTACTTGAAACGGCACCATCAGCAGTACGACGTCCTGATCTTCTTCACGTACCTCTACGCGCCGACCGTGCTCGGCCTCGAAGTCGCGCCGCAGCGCAGCATCCTCGTGCCGACGGCGCACGACGAGCCCGCGATCAAGCTCGAGATCTTCAGGGAGGTCTTCAGGACGCCCGCGGCGCTCTGCTATCTCACCGACAGCGAGCGCGACTTCGTCCAGGCGTACTTTCGCGAGCGGCCGCTGCTCGAGGAGGTCGTCGGCGTCGGCGTCGACCTGCCACAGCAGCAGCCCTACCCGCGCATGCCGGAGCGGCCGCCGGACGACGACGCGCCGCAGTACGCGTCGGGGGGAGGCGACGGGCCTGCCGGCGAAGAGGAAGCGGCGCGGCGAGAGTTCCCGTCGCATCTTCTGGCGCGCGGCGCGATCTTCCGGCGCCGCCACCGCTTGTACGGATCGATCGTCCTGTACGGCGGCCGGATCGATCCGGGCAAAGGCTGCG
>QHWK01000040.1:0-6855 GCA_003223775.1 Acidobacteriota bacterium | reverse complement strand
GTTCATCCGCTTCGCGGGCCTGCTCTCGGAGCACGAACGCCTGCAGGCGCTCGAGGCGGCGACCGTCGTCGTCTGCCCGTCGCCGTACGAGAGTCTGTCGCTGCTCGCGCTCGAAGCGCTCTCGGTGGGGACGCCGATCCTCGTCAACGCGCGATCGTCGGTGCTCGTCGAGCACGCGAAGCGGAGCAACGGCGGACTGTGGTACGCGGACCGCGACGAGTTCGTGGAGGCGCTGAAGCTGCTCGTCGGCGACGAGCCGCTGCGGCGTGCGCTCGGGCGCAACGGCCGCGAGTACGTACGGCGCGGCTACCGGTGGGACGTCGTGCTGGGCAAGTACGAGCGGCTCTTCGCGAAGATCCGCAACGCGCGGTGACGCTGAACGCTGAGCGCGTTATTTCTCTTCGAAGATCGGCGCGATCGGTCCTGCGTGCGCGGGCGCGGCCTCCGCGGGATGTGCGGCGGGCACGCCGGGCACGGCCGCCGGCTCGGCGCCGTTGCCGTTCGGCGCGCGCTTGCGCCGGGGGCGGATCTCGTACCGCTTGATCATCTCGTTCAGCGTCGTCGGCTTGATGTGCAGGAGCTCGGCGGCGCGCTTCTGGACGCCGCCGGCGGCCTCGAGCGTCGACTCGATGAGCTTCTTCTCGAAGTCGGTGATGACCTCCTTGAACGAGATGCCCTCCGGCGGCACGACGAACTGCGGCATCTGGAAGTTCGGCGCCTTGCGCACGTGATCCGGAATCAGCTCGATGCCGATGCGGGCACCGGCGGTGAGGACGACGGCCCGCTCGATGACGTTCTCGAGCTCCCGCACGTTGCCCGGCCAGTCGTACTCGGTGAGCAGATCCAGCGCATCCGGCGAGAGCTCGAGGCCGGTTTTCTTGTTCTCGTCGCCGTACTTTTCCAGGAAATGATGGACGAGCAGCGGGATGTCGTCCTTGCGGTCGCGCAGCGGCGGCAGCTGAATCGAGATCACGTGCAGGCGGTAAAAGAGATCCTCGCGGAAGCGCCCCTCCTCCATCATCTGCCGGAGATCGACGTTGGTCGCGGCGATGATCCGGACGTCGACCTTGATCGTCTCCATGCCGCCGAGCCGCATGAAGTCGCGCTCCTGGATCACGCGCAGCAGCTTGGCCTGCGTCTCGAGCGGCACGTTGCCGATCTCGTCGAAGAAGATGCTCCCCTTGTCGGCGAGGTCGAACATCCCCTTCTTCGGGTAGACCGCGCCGGTGAAGGCGCCCTTCACGTGGCCGAAGAGCGTCGACTCGAGGAGATCCGGCGGCAGGTTGCCGGAGTTGACGGTGACGAACGAGCGATCGGACCGCGACGAGTTCGCGTGGATCGCGCGCGCGACGAGCTCCTTGCCCGTGCCGCTCTCGCCCTGAATGAGAATCGTCGACCGGCTCGGCGCGGCCTGGATGATCAGATCGAACACCTGCCGCATGCGCGGGCTGCGGCCGATGATGTTCGCGAACTTGTGGTACCGCTCCTGGATGTTCTGCCGGAGATTGCGGTTCTCGTTGACGAGCCGCCGCCGCTCCATCGCGTTGCGGACGACGACGACCACTTCGTCGTTCTTGAACGGCTTGGTGATGTAGTCGAACGCGCCGGCCTTCATCGCCGAAATCGCGCTCTCGACCGACGCGTATGCCGTGATGATGATCACGGCAAGGTCCTCGTCGATCCGCTTCAGCTCGTCGAGCGTCGCGATCCCGTCCAGGCCCGGCATCATGATGTCGACGATCGCGGCATCGAACGGCAGCGCGCGCGCCATCTCGAGCCCCTCCACCCCGGAGGAGGCGAGGCGGACGTCGTATCCCTCACGCGTGAGCAGCGTCTCGAGGATCTCGCGCATGATCTCCTCGTCGTCGACGACGAGGATCGTGCCGTGACGTGAAGTGGCCATGGTGTTCATGAGCGCCGGCTATCGCCGGGCGCTGCGTGCCTCCGACGCCGCCGGCGCGCCCGGGAGCGCCAGCGTGAAGCGGGTCCCCTGACCCACCGCGCTGTCGCAGTGGATCGTTCCGTCGTGCTCGCGCACGATGCCGTAGGTGATCGACAATCCCAGGCCCGTGCCGCGGCCGATCGATTTCGTGGTGAAGAACGGATCGTAGATCCGCGCGAGCTGCTCGGGCGGAATCCCCGAGCCCGTGTCGGTGACTTCGGCGATCACCTGACCGCCGGAGACCCGCGTCGCGACCTGCAGCCAGCCGCCGCGCGGCATCGCGTCGCGCGCGTTGAGGAACAGGTTGAGGAACACCTGCTGCAGCTGGTGCTCGATGCCGACCACAGCCGCCGGCTCCTGCGAGAGCTCGCGGCGCACCTTGATCTTCCCCACCTCGAACTGGTGCTCCAGCAGCGAGAAGACGTCGGTGACGATGGCGTTGAGGTCGACGTCGATCCGTTCGTTCGACGAGGTGCCGGGGCGTGAGAGGTTCAGCAGACCGTTGACGATCTTCGCGGCGCGGAACGTCTGCCGCTCGATCTTCTCCAGCAGCACCGTCTTCGGATCCGCGGGATCGGCGCCCTCGAGCAGCATCTGCGTGAAGCTCGAGATGCCGGTGAGCGGCGTGTTGACCTCGTGCGCAACGCCGGCGGCGAGCAGGCCGATCGACGCCATCTTCTCGGAGATCTGCAGCTGCTCCTCGAGGCGCACGCGGTCGGTGGTGTCCTCGATCAGCAGCAGCGTGCCGACGACCTCGTCGTCGCCCGACGCGTTCTGCAGCGGCACCTCGGTGGCGTTCACGAGCAGCCGCTGCGGCGCGGCCTCGCGCGACGCCAGCGGCACGCGATACAACGTCGCGCCGTAGGGATGCTCGGAGCGCGCCGCCCGCAGCGCGTCGACGAACGGCGCGTCGAAGATCTCGCCGAGCGCGCGGCCGATGGCCGCGTCGCGCGCGACGCCGTAGAAGCCCTCGAGCGCGCGGTTCCACCGTACGATCCGCTCGTCGCCGTCGAACACCACCAGGCCGTCGTCGAGCGACTCGAGGATGTTCTCGTTGAACTCGCGCATGCGGCCGATTTCCTCGGCCTTCAGCCGCAGCTGGCGGTAGAGCCGCCCGTTTTCGATCGCCGTTGCGACCTGGCCGGCGACCGCCGTCAGCAGCCCGAGATCCTCGCTGTTGAACGGCTCGTCGGTCTCCTTGCGGCCGAGCGCGAGCACCGCGATCGTGCGGCCCTCGAAGACGCACGGCACGAAGTAGAACGTTCCGGCGTCGCGCCAGAACTCCACTTCCTCGGCGACGAAGCGCGCGGCCGCAATCGGATCGTCGAGCGCGACGGTATGCCCCGCGTCGAGGCGCGTCATCATCGAGGTGGCGCGCGGCAGCCGCGGCACCGGCTGCGTGAAACCGTAGTCGCCGATCGACGCGAAGTCGCCGGAGTGCTCGTCGGCGAGCATCAGCGCCATGCGATCGACGACCAGCGTCTCGACGATGCGCGCGACGAGCCGCTGGCTCAGGCGGACGACGTCGAGGTCGCTGTTCAAGTCGCGCGCGAAGGCGACGAGCGCGCGGCGATAGTCGTAGCGGTCGCGGTAGAAGACGCGATCGAGCGCGTTCTGCATCGCGTCCTTCACCGGCCGCGCGAGCAGCACGACGACGAGCGTCGCGAGCGCGGCGATGATCCAGTTGTGATCGTCGGCGTCGTTCGCGATGACGAAGCCGGTCACCTTCCGAATGGCGGCGTAGAGCGCGACCGCCGCCGCGCCGAACGCCGTATACGCGAGGCCGCGCTTGATGATCACTTCGACGTCGCGCAGGCGATACCGCACGATGGCCGACGCGAAGGTGAGCGGGACGAGGCCGAGCGGCACCGCCGTCAGCTGCAGCGCGAGCGGCGGATCGACGCCGAGCGCCCACGGCAGCGCGTAGCCGAATGCAAACGGGCCGACGCCGAGCGCCGTGCCCCACGCGATCCACCGCAGTTGACGCCGCGCGGTCACCGACGAGATCTCCCGGAACCCGCGGACGACGACCGCGAGCGCCGCGACGGCGCAGACGAACAGGTAGACGGGCTCGGCGCGGTCGATCCATTCCAGCGCGCCCGACAGCGCCGGCCCCGACACGCCCCCGTTCGACGCGCGCGCGATCGTGATCACGCGCGCCGCCGCGAGCGAGAGCGCCGGCGCGTACATCGCGGGCACGAGCCACGCGGGGCGCTCCGCGTTCACCGTTCTGCGCTCTGCGTTCCTGTTCTCGTTCGGGTTCTGGTTCGGGCCCTCCGGGAACACGAGCGTGAAGTGCAGCAGGAGCGGCGGCAGCAGCGCGAACGCGATCGCGTCGCCCCAGTAGAACACCCAGTCCAATCGATCGAACGGGCCGTTGAAGGTGAAGGTGAAGACGCCGAAGAACGCGACGCACAGCCAGAAGAAATGCAGCGTCGCCTGATCGCGCGGGCGGCGGAGGCGGACCGACGCGCCGACGAGGAGCGTGAAGAGGCCCACCGCGGCGAGCGCGAAATAGAGCGATGTTCCGCGCGGCGCCGGCACGAGCGTCACCGCGAGCGCCTGGCGCGTGCCGAGCCGCAGCAGCGTGTAGACGAGACGCTCCCCCGCGCGGCTGCGATGTTGAACGTCGACGACGTCGGCCGCCGTCGAAATCGGCTGGCCGTTGACGGCGAGCAGGACGTCGCCGCGCTCGATTCCGGCGGACGCGGCCGTCGATCGCGGCACCACTTCAGCCGCGACGACGCCTTCCGGCCGCGCGGTCCAGAGGACGCCGTCCTCCACGTCGTGCCACCGGGAATAGGTCGCGACGTTGGCGATCCCCAGGACGACGAGCACCGCCACGACGACGACGGCGAACGCGGAGCGGCCCCACGCGAGCCAGCGGGCTTCGTTCGTGTCGGGGCGCGAAAGCGGGGCGTCGATCATGGGCGGCGGCTGACCATCGAGCGGTTCACCGACACGAAGCCGGCCGTCGAGGTAGCAAACGTCATACCCTGGCTGGCGGACCTGTCCCATGATCTAAGTCACTGAAACGACTGAGGTTACGTACTTGGCGCGCAACGCAGCACACGAAGCGCTCCGAGAATCGGGAGCGATTCGTACAATATTATGGATCCGGATCGGGCGGCGAGCCGTTAGAACTTGAGAGTCAGGCCGCCGACGATCCGCTTCGGCGGGCGAAGGACGAGCAGCTCGTCGTAGATCGACTGGTCGGCCGCGGCTTCGCGGAAGAAATTGCGCACCGCTACGAGCATCTCCCACTTCGCGCTGCTGAAGTCCAGGAACGGCAGCGACTGCCGCACCTGCACGTCGAAGCGAGCGTCGAGCGACGGCGTCTGCGATCCGGCCGCGGCCGCCGCGTGCGCGAAGGCGCTGCTCACCTTGTAGAGCACGACGACGCGCGTCGCCGTCTCGGGGACGTCGGTTTCGATGGACGTGGCCACGTCGTGAATGCGCTCGCTGCCGGGGCGGACGGCCGACGGCGCGAACACGAGCAGGTAGGCGAGGTTGTCGCCGTTCGGCGGGCTGAGGCGCGCGTGCGTGAGCGAGTACTCGACGCTCGCGTGCACGCGGCTCGCCACCGCCGCGCGCACACCGGCGCTCACGCCGGACGCGTCGACGTCGCCGACGTTGGTCAGGAAATAATGCCCGACCGCCGCCGGCATGCCCGCCATGTTGATCCCGAAGAGCGTCGCGATCTGATCGGCGACGTGCTGACGGAAGGCGCGCACTGACACAGTGGCCGCCGCGATGTCGCGCTCGACGTCCACTTCCACGTGGTTCGTCCGCTCCGCCTCGAACGGCCGCCCCGCGATGAGCGACGAGAACGTCCGCTGCGGCGGGAGCCAGACGCCGCCGTCCATCTGCGGCATGAATTCCTCGGCGCCCGGCGCCGTCGCCCGGCTCGAGACCTGCGTGCTGACGCGCAAGTGATCCGCTGGCGACACGGTCACGGCGATGCGCGGGCTCAGGAGGCTGGCGCCCTCGAGGTAGTCGTAGCGCGCGTAGCGGCCGCCGTAGGTGAGCGTGACGGCCGGCGCGATCGAGAATGTGTCGAACGCGTAGATCGTGCCCGCGTTGCGGGCGCCGTCGGTGACGTCGCGGAGCGCCGCGAAGTTGCCACCCTCGTAGCGCTGCGTGCTGTAAGAGAGGCCGATGTCGTAGCGGTGGCGCGCGGGCGCGCGCGTCGTGTACTCGCCCGCGACGATCCACGACGCCAGGTCCCCCTGGGTGAGCGCGGCGCGCGCCGTCCAGTCGGCGTGCTCGCCGACGGGCGCGCCGAGCGCGAGATACGCGGTGTTGTGCGAGAAATTGTCGCCGCTGAACAACTGCTGCGGCGAATCGAAGCTGCCCGTCGTCAGCAGGTTCACCTGGCCGAAGAACGGCGTGGCCGCGAAGAAGTTCGACGCGAGGCGCGCCGACGACTCCGACGCGCGGCCGAACAGGCTCGCAGTGCCGGCCGCCGACGGTCGATCGCCATCGTCATGCAGCGCGTCGAGCGGCACGGTCGCGTCCTTCAGCACGCCCCGCCGCGCATGGCGGAGCCGCCACGCGAGCTCGCTGTGATCGTCGTCCGAGGTTGACGCCGCAGGCGCTGGTGAGGCCGCCGGCTCCGACGCGTCGCCCGCGCCGATGCCCGCTGCCAGCACCGGAAAGTCGGACGCCGCAGCGCTCGCCCGCCGCATCGCGATCGACGACGACGATCGGCCGCTCGGGTGGACGTCGACGACCTGACCGCGCGATGCGACGAACCCGGACAGATGTGCGCGCAGCAGATACGGGCCGGGCGACAGCGTGCGGAGCTCGAAGCGTCCGACGCGATCGCTGACGGCAAACGCCGGCGTCGGGCCGAGCGCCGAGATCGTCGCGCCCGAAATTGGCGAGCCGTGCTCGTCCTGCACCGTCCCCTG
>QHWK01000858.1 GCA_003223775.1 Acidobacteriota bacterium | reverse complement strand
AGTCGAGGAAGAATGTCGCGTGCACGATGTGGAAGAGGATGGCTGCCACCAGGACGAGGCCCGCCATCCAGTGCCACTGCACCCACGCGAACCTGATGCCCACTACCGGCAGGAACGCCGTGAACAACAGCGTGAACATCGACGCGGCCATCACCCAGTGGAACAGCCGAGCGGTCAGGTTGTGCCGCTCGATCTGTGCAGGCAGATTCTTATTGGCGGCCTCCAGCGCGTCTGTCTCGGCCGCGCTCCGCTTGCGGTGCGCGGAGAACAGCATGTAGCTGGCGTGCGCGACGAAGAAGAGTACGCCGGCGAACAACGACGCCCAGAACAGGTTCCACGAGACGTGCGTGAGCACCCATTCGCCCCACGGACTCCGGCCCCACCTTAAGAGGTCCATTTTGTACTCCCCAATTGATCGCCCATCGCCACTGAGAACCAGCAATTAGGAATTTGGAATTTG
>QHWK01000857.1 GCA_003223775.1 Acidobacteriota bacterium | reverse complement strand
CTCAGCGCGACGCTGCTGTTGAAATGGTGATCGATCTTCCCGCCGAACTGCTGTCCGAGATTGTTCGGCGTATTCTGCGCGACGTAGTTCGATGTCCCGTTGTCGACGTTCGGGTTCACGTTCGGCAGCGGCAGGTACTTCACGAGGTTGGCGCCGACCGGATTGATTCGGTTTTGCGGAATCCGGTTTCCGGGAAACGGCTGCCTGGCGCCGGTCGCCGGATCGGTCGACAGCGGATCGTAGATGACGATCGGACGGCCCTGCGAATCGACGAGGCCCGAGAAGTCGCCCGCGCGCTCGGCCGCCGTCGGCACGTGGAAGTTGCCGTTCTGCGTGAGCCCGTCGCGGTAGGCCTCCGCCGAGAACCAGAAGAACGTCTTGTTGCGGACGATCGGGCCGCCGATCCCGCCGCCGCCGTTGCGCCAGTACTGATCGGGGTTCTGCTGTCCCTGGATCTTGAGGAAGAAGTTTTCGCCGATGAGCGCGCCGGGCCGCATCAGCATGAAGCCAGATCCGTGGAAGCGGTTGGTGCCCGATCGCGCGCTCGCGTTGAACATGCCGCCGCCCGTGCGCCCCATCTCGGCGTCGTAGGTGTGGACCTGCACCTTCACGTCCTCGACCATCTCGACGTTCGGGCTGATCGACGCGCGGTTCTGCATGTCGGTGATCGGGTAGCCGTCGAGGAGATAGTTGTTGCCGACCGAGATGCCGCCGCCGAGCGAGATGCGCGACGCCTCGGTCTGATCCTGCATCCGGTTCATGTGCGGGTTGCCGGTGTAGGTGACCGTCGGCACCGTGTTGCTCGCCAGAAACGCCATGCGGCTGATGCTCGGCAGCGTCTCGAGCGTCTTCTGATCGAGGACGTCGCCCGTGGAGGCGTTCGACGTCTCGATGAGCGGCGCCTCCGCCGAGACCGTGATCGTCTCTTCCACGGCGCCGATCTCGAGCAGGATGTCGAGCGTGAGGAACTGCTGCGTGCCGATGCGCGCATCGCTGCGGACGAAGGTCTTGAAGCCGCTCACGGCCGCGCGCACGGTGTAGACGCCCGGCACGACGCCGGGGAACGAGTACTCGCCCACCTGATTCGACGCCGTCTCACGCGCGACGCCGGCCGCCGCCGTGGCGGCCGCGAGACACACCACGACGACAGGAACGACGAGCCGCGCATGCTTCATGGCACTCTCCAGACGGCAGACGACGGTGGCGCAGCCCTTCAGGGCCGCCGGCGCTTCTGTTAATTCCCGCTGCGGCCGCGCGCGGTCGTCGACGCCGGCACGCCGTTCTTCGCGGCGTCCTGCATCGCTTCGACGAACGTGTCGATCTCCTGGAGCGTCGTGTAGACGTTCGGCGTCACGCGAAGACCGGTGTAATCGAACACCTGGTTTGGCGGCTGCCCGCCGACGACGGCATTGATGACGATGCGGTACTTGTCCATCATGAACTGCGCGAGCGCGCGCGAGTCGACGCCGTCGATGCCGACCATCGCCAGGCCCCACGTCTGGCCCGGCTCGAGGCTCGAGAGGATCTTGACGCGCGGGTTGCTCTTGAGCGCGTTCGCCCAGCGCAGCGTCAGATAGCGCAGCCGCGCCGCCTTGCGCTCGGCGCCGATCGCCTGGTGGAAGGCGAGCGCTTCGCCGACGGCCGCGCGAATCGCCGTCGGGTAGGTGCCGATCGCCTCGAACTTGCGGACGTCGTTCGCCTGGCGCTCGGGCACCGCCTGCAGCGGCCACAGCTTCGGGATGTTCTCGCGCCGGACGTACAGCAGCCCGTTGCCGATCGGGGCGAGCAGCCATTTGTGCAGGCTGACGCCGTAATAGTCGCACTCGAGATCGCGGATCTTGAACGGGAAGTGCGCGATCGCGTGCGCGCCGTCGACGACGGTCTGGATGCCGCGCGAGCGGGCGAGCCGGCTCAGACGCTGCACCGGGAACAGCTGGCCCGTGAGGTTCGTGATGTGGCAGAAGTGGAAGACCTTCGTCCGCGGCGTGATCGCGCGCTCGAAGCGCTGATACAGATCGTCCTCGGTCGTCGGCACCGGGAACTGCAGCCGCGTCACCGTGATCTTGTCGCGCCGCCGCCGCTGATCCCACGTCGTCAGCATGCGCGGGTAGTCCTGCTCGGTCGTGATCACTTCGTCGCCCGGCGCGAGATCGAGGCCGTTCTGCACGATCTGCAGCGACTCGCTCGCGTTGCGCGTGAGCGCGACCTCGTCCTCGTCGAACCCGAACTCCTTCGCGAGGCCGCGCCGCACCGTCTGGAGGTGGCGCTCGATGTCGCCGCGGTAGTGCACCGGCAGCATGTTCGACATGTCCATGTAGCGCTTCGTCGCTTCGAGCACGACGCGCGGGCTCGGACACGTGTTGCCGTTGTTCAGGTTGATGAGCGTGCGGTCGAGGGTGAACGCTTCCTGGATCTCCCGCCAGTAGAACTCGTCCTGCGCGACGTCTTCAGGCGTGCGGTCGGCCACGGCGGCGCCCGCTGCCTCGAGGCGTGCAAAGCCGGCGAACGATCGGCTGGCGACGGCGGTGCCCACGGCTCCGCCGAGTCCGAGAAAGGCGCGGCGACTCCACATGATGGCCTCCTTGCGCAGATACGCGGAGGGATTATGTCGCAGGAGCGAAGCGGCGCGTCAGGATTCTTGTGAAATCGACACTTTGGCCGTGTCCGATTCATCCGACGGCACGATGATGCGCACGACGCGCCCGTCCTTGTCGGTGGCTTCTATGACGAGGGCCTTCGCGGAGCCGGCCGCGTGCTGCAGGAGCGCGCGCACCAGGTCCCGACCCGTCGGGCAGTCACGCAGCTCGAGCTGCTCGCCGTCGATCAGCGTCGCAAATATCCGAACGTTTTTCACGCGGCACCTGACCACATACTACTTGACGCCGAATGCCGGCGGAACATCGCGATCAACCGCGGCGGTAACCGGCGGCGCATCCGCGGCATAGTTGCGGGTATGACGCGTGCCTTCCTGATCGTTGCGCTCACGCTCGCCGCGGGC
>QHWK01000039.1 GCA_003223775.1 Acidobacteriota bacterium | reverse complement strand
CTCCTCGCGAACCCGTCCGCCTCGCTCACCTTCTACTGGCCGCCCGACGCGCAGGTGCGCATCGAAGGCCGCGCCGAGCGCGTGGCCGACGCCGAGGCCGACGTGTATTTCGCCACGCGGCCGCGGGAGTTCCAGCTCGGCGCGTGGGCGTCGAAGCAGAGCGGCGCGCTCGCGTCGCGCGCGGCGCTCGACGATCGCGTGCGCGAGGCGACGGCGCGGTTCCTGGGATCGCCCGTCGCGCGGCCGTCTTTCTGGAGCGGCTTCCGCATCGTGCCCGATCGGATCGAGTTCTGGACGCGCGATCCCCACCGCCTCCACGATCGCGTGCTGTACGAGCGCCGTGACGGCGCGTGGGTTCGATCGCTGCTGTTCCCGTGATATATCTCGCAGCCGGACATCGCTGATGCCGATTCAGATTCCTCAGAAGGACGGCCGCCGCTGGGATCTCGTCGCGCTCGGCGAAGTGATGCTGCGGCTCGATCCGGGCGAAGGGCGCATCCATACGGCGCGGCAGTTTCGCGTGTGGGAAGGCGGCGGCGAATACAACGTCGCGCGCGGCTTGAAGCGCTGCTTCGGGATGGAGACGGCGCTCGTGTCGGCGTTCGTTGACAACCCCGTGGGACGCCTCGTGCAGGATCTCATCTACCAGGGCGGCGTCGATCAGTCGTACGTGCGATGGGTGAAGAACGACGGCGTCGGCCGCGAGAGCCGCAACGGCCTCAACTTCGTCGAGCGCGGCTTCGGCCTGCGCGCCGGCGTCGGCTGCTCCGATCGCGGCCACACGGCGATCTCGCAGCTCGCGGCGGGCGACGTCGACTGGAGCGCGATTTTCGATCGCGATCGCGCGCGCTGGCTGCACACGGGCGGCATCTTCTGCGCGCTCTCCGAGACCACGCCCGCCGTCGCGCGTGAGGCGATGGAAGCGGCCCGGCGGAGCGGCGCGATCGTCTCCTTCGATCTCAACTACCGCGAGTCGCTCTGGCGCGCCGTCGGCGGGCACGCGCGCGCGATTGCCGTCAACCGCAGCCTGGTGCCGCTCGTCGACGTCCTCATCGGCAACGAAGAGGATTTTTCCGCCGCGCTCGGCTTCGAGGTGCGCGGCGTCTCCACCGAGTTCGCCGATCTCGATCTGGATCACTTCAAGGCGATGATCCTGCAGGTCGTGCGGGAATTTCCGAACCTGACGGCGGTCGCGACGACGCTGCGGCACGCGAAGACGGCGACGGTGAACGACTGGTCGGCGCTCTGCTGGTGCGGCGGCGAGTTCTTCGCCTCGACGCCGCGCCGGAACCTCGAGATCCTCGATCGCATCGGCGGCGGCGACTCGTTCGCGTCGGGTTTCATCTACGGTCTGATGACGAGCCGCGGGCCGCAGTGGGCGGTCGAGTGCGGCGCGGCGCACGGCGCGCTCGCGATGACGACGCCCGGCGACACGAGCATGGCGACGCTGGCCGAGGTCGAGCGCGTCATGAAGGGCGGAACGGCGCGCGTCTCACGCTGATGCGCATCGCCGCGCAATCGTCCAGGCCTCGTCGTCCACCTCGATCCCCTGCTGCAGGTGCTGCCGCCGCGCGGCGAGCGTGCGCTCGCCTGGATAGCGCGCCTGCACGCTCGCGACGACCGCATCGGCGACGCCATCGATGGCCGCGCCCTCGAGCGACGCCGGATCGATCGCGATGAACACCTGGGAGAGCCCCGTCTCCTGCTCGGGATCGGCCCCGATCTCGTGCGTCGCGCGGCCGCCGGCGAGCGCCGCCGCGATGATGTCGAGGACGATCGCCAGGCCCGATCCTTTCCAGAAGCCGATCGGCAACGGCCGGCGCGACGCCTCGATCGCCGCGGGGTCGTCGGTGAGCCGCCCGTCGCGATCGAAGCCGCCGGCGACCGGGAGCCGCTCGCCGCGGGCGCGGTAGCTCGCGAGCGCGCCGTACGAGAACTGCGACATCGCCATGTCGAGCACGACGTGGCCGCGCGCGCGCGGCACCGCGACGACCAGCGGGTTGTTGCCGATCCGCGGCGACGCCGCGCCCCACGGCGGCAGGTTCGGCAGCGTGTTGGTCCAGCACAGCGCGATCGCGCCGGCGTCGGCGGCCTGCCAGCCGTAGGAGCCGCCGCGCATCCAGTGATTCGTGTTGCCGAGCGCCACGCACGCGATGCCGCTCGCGCGCGCCCCCGCGATCGCCGCCTGCATCGCGTCGAACGCGTTCAGCGCGCCGACGCCGCGCCGTCCGTCCCACCGCTCGAGCGCGCCCCGGCCGGCGACGCGAATCGCGCGGGCGCGCGGATCGATCGCGCCGCGTCGGATCATCGACGCGACGCGCGGAAACAGATTGAGCCCGTGCGAGGGGACGCCGTCGCGCGTGGAGTCGGCAATCAGCTGCGCGCAGCGCGGCGCGCGATCCGGTTCCAGGCCGAGGGCGGCGAGCGCGCGCTCGAGCGTGCCGGCGAGCTCGGCGTACGACACGATCATCGCCGGCCTCGCGCGGGCCGCGCGGGCCGCGCTGTGTGGAAGCCGTTGCCGGCGCGCGACATGGCGGTAATAATACCCGCGCCATGCAGGCGCTGCTCGTCGCCGCGCTCCTCACCGCCGCGCAACCGGCGCCGGCGCCGCCGCTCGTGCAGGAGCCGCAGACGATCCTGCTGTGGCCCTCGGGCGCGCCCGGCGCGATCGGCGACGAGGATCGGGACAAGCCGGCGCTGACGATCTACATGCCGCCGAACACGACGGGGCCGATGAGCGCCGTCATCGTCGCGCCAGGCGGCAGCTACGCGCGGCTGTCGATGAACCTCGAAGGGCGCGCGCCGGCGAACTACCTCAACACGCTCGGCATCGCGGCGTTCGTCCTTCGCTATCGGCTCGGGCCCCGCTATCACCATCCGATCGAGCTCGGCGACGCTCAGCGCGCGATACGTACCGTGCGCGCGCGCGCGGCGGAGTGGCACATCGCGCCGGATCGAATCGGCTTCATGGGATTCTCGGCGGGCGGCCACCTCGCGTCCTCGGTCTCGACGCACTTCGACAACGGCAAGGCCGACGCGGCCGACGCGATCGATCGCGCCGGCAGCCGGCCCGATTTCGCGATCCTCGCGTATCCGGTCATCTCGTTGGTCGAGCCGTGGACGCATCAGGGATCGAAGACGAATCTGCTCGGCGACGCACCCGACGCCGCGCTCGCGCGCAGCCTGTCGAGCGAGACGCAGGTCACGGCGTCGACGCCGCCGACGTTCATCTATCACACGAACGCCGACACGGTCGTTCCGGTCGAGAACGCCGTCGCGTATTTCTTCGCGCTGCGCAGAGCCGGCGTGACGGCAGAGATGCACGTCTTTCGAAACGGCGCGCACGGCAGCGGCCTTGCGCAGCAGGATCCGGCGCTCGCCGAGTGGCCGCGGCTGCTCGCGAACTGGCTGCGCGCCGGAGGCTTCGCGAAATGATCGTCGGTCCACCACTCGGCGGAGAACCACGATGAAGAGAGCAGTATTCGCGGCGTGCGCGCTGCTCGCCGCGGCATCGGTCGGCGGCGATCAGTCGGCGTTCGGCGATTACCACGCCGATCGACCGGGCGCGCGGCATCACATCACCGTCGCCGATCTGCCGGCGCCGTACGCGACGGGCTCGGCGAGCAACTCGCCGAGCACCGTGCCGCGTCCCGCCGCCGCGATGCCGCAGGCGATGCCCGGCTACACAGTCTCGCTGTATGCGGACGCGCTCGAGAATCCACGCCTGATGCGCACGGCGCCGAACGGCGACATCTTCGTCGCCGAGAGCCGTCCGGGCCGCGTGAAGGTGCTGCGCGGGCGGGACGCGGGCGGGCGAGCGCAGACGGTCGAAGTCTTTGCCAGCGGATTGACGCGGCCGTTCGGCATCGCCTTCTATCCGCCCGGGCCGAATCCGACGCACGTCTACGTCGGCAACACGGACAGCGTCGTCCGGTTTCCGTATCGCGGCGGCGATCTGAAAGCGCGCGGCGGCGCGGAAACGATTGCGGCCGTGCCGACGAGCACGCCGCCCGGCCGCGGCCACTGGTCGCGCGACGTCGTCTTCTCGCGCGACGGGCGGAAGATGTACGTGTCGGTCGGCTCGCTGACCAACGTCGACGACGTCGAATCGAATCCCGGCGAGAAAGATCGCGCGACGGTGCTCGAGTTCAATCCCGACGGCAGCGGACGCCGGGTCTACGCGTCGGGGATCCGCAATCCTGTCGGCCTCGCCGTGCATCCGCAGACCGGCGACGTCTGGGTCTCGGTGAACGAACGTGATGCGCTCGGCGACAACCTCGTGCCCGACTACATCTCGCACATCGAGCCGGGCGGCTTCTACGGCTGGCCGTGGTTCTATATCGGCGGCCATCAGGATCCGCGTCACACGGGCAAACATCCGGAGCTGAAATCGACGGTGAAGGTGCCCGACGTCCTGCTGCAGCCGCACAGCGCGTCGCTCGAGCTGCTGTTCTACACCGGCACGCAGTTCGCGCCCGAGCATCGCAGCAGCATCTTCGCCGCCGAGCACGGATCGTGGAACCGCGTCGTGCGCACGGGCTACAAGGTGATTCGCGTGCCGCTCGAGAACGGCGCCCCGACCGGCGAGTACGAAGACTTCCTCACCGGCTTCGTCGTCGACAACGGACATGTGTGGGGGCGCCCGGTCGGCGTCGCGATGGCCTCCGACGGCGCGCTGCTCGTCAGCGACGACGGATCGAACGCGATCTGGCGCGTGGGCTACGGCGGGAAATAGCGGCTCGATGATCCAGGTCGATCGGCGCCGCGCTCCGCGCGATCTGCTGCCGAAGATCGCGCGCGTGTTCGCGGCGTCGGCCGCGAAGATTCGTTCGATCGAGCGCACGTGGCGCCCCGAGGACGGCGCGCCGGTCTTCACGGTCGACGGCGTGTACCGCGCACGCGGCTGGACCGACTGGACGCAGGGCTTTCAATTCGGATCGGCGCTCCTGCAGTTCGACGCGACGGACGACCGCGAATTCCTCGAGCTCGGGCGCGCGCGCACGATCGAGCGGATGGCGCCGCACCTCACGCACGCCGGCGTCCACGATCACGGGTTCAACAACGTCAGCACGTACGGCACGCTGTGGCGGCTCGCGCGTGAAGCGCGGCTCGACGCACAGGAGTGGGAACGCCGCCTGTACGAGCTCGCGCTCGCGGCGAGCGGCGCGACGCAGGCGCGCCGGTGGACGCGGCTTCCCGACGGCGGGTTCATCCACTCGTTCAACGGCGCGCACTCGCTGTTCGTCGACACGATGCGCTCGCTGCGCGCGCTGGCGCTCGGCCACCTGCTCGGCCAGCCGCTCATGGCGGAGCAGGACGAGCGTATCAGCCTGCTCGAACGGCTCGTGCAGCACGCGCGCGCGACGGCGACCTACAACGTCTATTTCGGCCGCGGCCGCGATCGCTTCGACGTGCGCGGGCGCGTCGCGCACGAATCGCTCTTCAATGCGGCCAACGGCAGCTACCGCGGTCCGAGCACGCAGCAGGGCTACTCGCCGTTCTCGACGTGGACGCGCGGGCTCGCGTGGGCGATGCTCGGCTTCGCCGAACAGATCGAGTTCGTCGAGTCGTTGGACGACGACGCGCTCGCGCCGTGCGGAGGGCGATCGCAGGTGGACACGATGCTCGTCGAAGCCGCGCGTGCCACGAGCGATCACTACCTCGACGTCGCGGCCGCCGACGGCGTTCCGTACTGGGACGCCGGCGCGCCGGGGCTCGCGGCGCTCGACGGATGGCGCGATCGCCCTGCGGATCCCTTCAACGATCTCGAGCCGGTGGACAGCTCGGCGGCGGCGATCGCCGCGCAGGGATTGCTGCGGCTTGGCCGCGTGCTCGCGCGGCGCGGAGCGGCGGCGGATGCCGATCGCTACGAACAAGCCGGGCTCCGCGTGCTCGACACACTGTTGGACGAGCCGTACCTGAGCCTCGACGATCGTCACCAGGGGCTGCTGCTGCACTCGGTCTATCACTGGCCGAACGGATGGGATCATGTGCCGGCGGGGTCGCGGATCCCGCGCGGCGAGTCGAGCCAGTGGGGCGACTATCACGCGCGCGAGGCGGCGCTCTACGTGAAGCGGCTCGCCGAAGGCGCGCCGTACCTGACGTTTTTTGGAGGCGCGCGTGGCTGATCGCGTCGCCTTCGTCACGGGCGGGACGCGCGGGATCGGGCTCGGGATCGCGCGCGCGCTCGCGCGCGAGCGCTGGACGCTTGCGCTCGGCGGGACGCGCCCGGACGCCGACGTCGCCGATGCGCTCGGCGAGCTGCGCGCCGAAGGCGTCGAGGTGCAGTACGTGCGCGGCGACATCGCAGAGCCCTCCGACCGCGCGCGTACGCTCGCCGCCCTGCGCGATCGATTCGGCGCCGTGAACGCGCTGGTGAACAACGCCGGCCGCGCGGCGCGCGTCCGCGCCGATCTGCTCGACGCCGCCGAAGCGAGCTTCGAGGAGCTGCTGCGCACGAACCTGCAGGGTCCGTACTTCCTCACGCAGGCGATCGCGCGGGATCAGATCGCGCGGCGACAAGCCGATCGGTCCTTCACCGCGTCGATCGTCTTCGTCACGTCTGTGTCGGCCGCGATGGCGTCGACCAACCGCGGCGACTACTGCGTCAGCAAAGCGGGCCTCTCGATGGCGGCGCGGCTCTTCGCGGCGCGGCTCGCGCCGGAAGGGATTCCCGTCTTCGAGATCCGCCCGGGCATCATCGCCACCGACATGACGGCGGCCGTGCGCGATGGCGTCGTCGAGTCCGTGAACGCGACCATCAAGCCCGCACGACCCGTTCGCTGAGCCAGCGACCTCGCTCGCGTGGCGATTCCTCTCCGTGCCTCGGTGACTCTGTGGCTATTTCGGCTACACATCGCAGAGCGCAACCGCTTCGCGCAGCGACGTCAGCGGATCGCGCGTCGGGACGAATTCGTGCGCGACGAAGCCTTGGAAGCCGGTGCCGAGGATCGCGCGGCACACAGCCGCCCAGTTCACCTCCTGCGTGCCGTCGAGCTCGTGGCGCCCGGGCACGCCGCCGGTGTGGTAGTGGGCGATGTAGTCGTGCTGATCCCGAATCGTCTTGATCAGATCGCCTTCCATGATCTGCATGTGATAGATGTCGTACAGCAGCCTCACGCGCTGCGAGCCGACCGCCTTCACGATCTCCACGCCGAACGCCGTTCGATCGCCCTGATAGTCCGGGTGGTTCACCTTGCTGTTCAACAGCTCGACGCAGATCGTGACGCCGTGATCCTCGGCGATCTTCTTCACGCGGTTCAGTCCCGCGACGCAGTTCGCCTTCGCGGTCTCGTCGCTCATCCCGCGGCGGTTGCCGAAGAACGTGATCACGTTCGGCACCTGCATCTTCGCCGCGCGCGGGATCGTCTGCTCGAAGTTCTTGACGATCGCGTCGTGGTTCGCCGTCACGTTCAGGCCGTCGCGGATCGTGCCGCCGCCGGCGTACGCCATCGCGCAGATCAGCCCGTGGTCGCGCGCCACGGCCCAATCGGGCTCCTCGAGCAGATCGATCGCGGTCAGCCCCATGTCGGCGACCGCGCGGCAGAACTCCGGCATCGGAATGCTGTTGTAGCACCAGCGCGACACCGACTGCTTCAGCCGTCCGTTCTTGACGACGCGATCGGCGAGCGCGGCGAGGCGGGCGCGTGCGCCGAGCGGCGTGCTGTGCGCCGCGGCCGCGCCGACGAGCGACGTGAGAAACGCGCGGCGCGTCGGATACGGCGCGCTCATTTCGCGGCACCCGGCACGGTCCAGCCGATCACGAAGTAGGTGGCTGGCGCGGCGCCGACGTTCGTCACGTTGTGCAGCTCGTTCGACGCCTGGAAGATGATCCCGCCCGCGCCGACGCGGCGCGTCGCGCCGTCCTGGAACGTTTCGAGCATGCCGTCTTTCACGATGAGCAACTCCTCGTGCTGATGCCGATGCGGCGCGTGCGGCGACTTGCCGGGCGCCAGCGTCGAGACATGAATCTCGAGCTCGTCGAGCGTCGGCGTCGGGGCCTGCATCACCTGGCGCACTGCGCCCCACTCGTTCGGTTTCGCGTCCGCCGACCACGCGTAGACCGTCGATTTCTGCAGGTGTCGCTGCGCCGCGAGCGTCGCGATCGAGCTGATGGCCGCGACCGAAGCGACGAGCAGGCCAAGCGCAACCGTCTTCATGCGGCACAGCGTACGCCAACTCGCGG
>QHWK01000856.1 GCA_003223775.1 Acidobacteriota bacterium | reverse complement strand
TCGTCGCCGCCGCCGGCATTCCCTCGATCGTCGTGACGCTGGCGGCGATGATCGCGCTGCGCGACGCGCTGCAGTGGACGACGCAGGGCGAGTGGATCTCCGGGCTGCCCGATCGGTTTCAATGGCTCGGGCTGACGCAGCGCACCTATCCGGCGGCGGCGACGATCGGCGTCGCGCTGATCGCGTGCGCGGCGGCGTGGATGCTGCGCGCCTCGTTCGCCGGCCGCGCGATCTACGCCGTCGGATCGAACGCCGATGCGGCGCGGCTCGCCGGCATCCGCACCGGCCGCGTGAAGGGCGCCGTGTTCGTCGTCGGCGGCCTGCTCACGGGCGTCGGCGCACTGTTGAACGCCGTCCGCTTCCATCAGATCCCGAGCAACGGCGGCATCGGTCTCGAGATGAAGGTCATCGCGGCGGTCGTGGTCGGCGGCGCGGCGGTGACCGGCGGACGCGGCACCCTAGCGGGCACGGCGCTGGGCGTCGTGCTGCTCGGCGCGATCGGACCGGCGCTGACCTTCCTGGGCGTCAGCGCCTACTGGGAGCGCGCGCTGCAGGGCGCGATCATCCTCGCGGCGGTGGCGGGCGACGCGATCGGCGCGCGGCACGCGGCCGGCGCGCGGGCGGGCGCCGCGGCGGCGCGGGTGTAGGCTGGCGTGCGCGGCGCGCGGCGGCGCACCGAGTCGATTCTGCTCGCGTCTCTCGTCGTCGAGGTCGCGGTGTTCGGCGCCCTCGCGCCGAACTTCCTGACCGTACGCAACGCGTTCGAGATCGCGCGCCTCGGCGTCGAGCTGGGGCTGCTCGCGATCGCGATGACGCCGATCGTCGTCACGGGCGGCATCGATTTGTCGGTCGGCGCGCTGCTCGGGCTGTCGGCCGTCGTGCTCGGCGCGGCGTTTCGCGACTGGCATCTGCCGCTGGCGGCGGCGGCGGCGCTCGCGCTCGCCGTGGGCGCGGCCGGCGGGGCGCTGAACGCGCTGCTCATCGCGCGGTGGCAGATCCCGCCGCTCATCGTCACGCTCGGATCGCTGTCGCTCTTTCGCGGCATCGCGGAAGGCATCACGCAGGCGGCGGAGAACTACTCCGGGTTTCCGCCGGCGCTGCTCGCGCTCGGGCAGGGCTACGCGTGGGGCGTGGTGCCGATGCAGCTGCCGATCTTCGTCGCGGCGTTCGCCGCGTACGCGGTGCTGCTGCATCGATCGATCGTGGGCCGCGCGCTGTACGCGATTGGGTTCGTCGGCGCGGGCGCCCGCTATGCCGGCATCCGCGTCGAGCGCCGCGTGGGGCTCGTGTATCTGCTCTCGGGCCTCATGGCGAGCCTCGCCGCGGTCGTCTACGTCGCGCACCTCGGCCAGGCGCGATCGGACGCCGGCACGGGGTACGAGCTCGACGCGATCACCGCGGTCGTACTCGGCGGCGCGTCGGTGTTCGGCGGCCGCGGAACGATGTGGGGCACGCTGCTCGGCCTGACCGCGATCACCGTGCTGCAGAATGGGCTGCACCTCGCGGCGTTTCCCGCCGAGCTCGCGGGCGTGCTGACGGGCGCGCTGCTCGTCGCAACGATCGCCGTCGACGGATGGAGCAGCCGGCCGCGCCGGGCGCGCGCCGCGGTCATCGACGAAGAGGTGCCCGTGAAGAACAGCCAGGTCGCGATTCTGTGCGCCGCGATCATCGCCGGCGCGTTGATCGTCGCCGCGACGAACGTGTGGCTCGTGCGATCGATTGGGCGCGAGCCGGCGCGCGCGCCGACGCCGGCCGCGTCGGCCGGCCATCGCCCCGTCATCGGGATGATGCCGAAGGCGAAAGGCGATCCGTACTTCGTGAGCTGCCGCGCGGCAGAACGAGATCGTCGAGGACTGGATCACGCGGAAGGTCGACGTCATCGCCGTGGCGGTGGAGAACCGCGCGGCGATTTCCACCGTGCTGAACAAGGCGCGGCAGCGCGGCATCCGCGTGCTGACGTGGGACGCGGACGCCGAGCCGGACGCGCGCGATTTCTTCGTGAACCAGGCGACGCCGCAGGGCATCGCCGTCGCGCTGACCGACGAGGCGGCGCGGCTGCTCGGCGGCCGCGGCGCGTTCGCGATCGTCACCGGCGCGCTGAGCGCGGCGAACCAGAACGAGTGGATCCGGTTCATCCGCGCGCGCGTCGCCGAGGCGCACCCGCAGCTAACGATCGCGACGATCCGCCCGAGCGACGACGACCGCGACAAGGCGTTTGCCGAGACGCAGACGATCATGAAGGTGCATCCCGACGTGCGGCTCGTGATGGCGATCTCCGCGCCGGCGGTTCCGGGCTCGGCGGAGGCGGTCCGGCAGGCGGGCCGGACCGACGTCAACGTGATCGGCTTGTCGCTGCCGAACATCAACAAGCCGTACGTGCACAGCGGCGTCGTGCAGACGGTCGTGCTGTGGAACACGCGCGATCTCGGGTACCTCACGGTGTACGCCGGCGCGCTCGCGGCGGGCGGCGGCCTCACCGCCGGCGCGCATTCGCTGCAGGCCGGCCGGCTCGGCGCGATCGACGTGCGCGGATCGGAGATCGTCCTCGGGCCGCCGCTGCTGTTCAACAAGAGCAACATCGATCGGTTCGACTTCTGAGCTAAGAGTGGTTTTCAAGGCGTTTCAAAACGCAGACGTAGGGCGACCCTTTCAGGGTCGCCAGGCGAGGCTGAAAGCCTCGCCCTACACGTTTTGCAACGCTCCAATCTTGGGTCAGGCCTGCCGACGCCGGCCATACGTTATCATTGGAGCTTCCATGCAATCGGTGAAGCTTCACAGGACGGTGGGCGTGAAAGTCGGACACGTCCAGGTGGGCGGCGGCGCGCCCGTCGTCGTGCAATCGATGACGATGACCGACACCGCCGACGCGCGCGCGACGGCCCAGCAGTGCATCGAGCTCGCGGATGCCGGATCGGAGCTGGTGCGCGTCACGGTGAACCTGCCCGACGCGGCGGCGGCCGTTCCCGAGATCAGACAGCGCATGCTCGACGCCGGCTGCACCGCGCCGCTCATCGGCGACTTTCACTACAACGGCCATATCCTGCTGACGAAGTATCCCGACTGCGCGCGCGCGCTGGACAAGTACCGGATCAACCCTGGCAACGTCG
>QHWK01000038.1 GCA_003223775.1 Acidobacteriota bacterium | reverse complement strand
GTGGAACACTTCCGCGGTCAGATCCTCGGCGGCGTCCCGATCGCGGACTCGATGCACGGCGTACGCATACACCCGTTCGAAATGCCGCTCGTAGAGGTCGGCGAAGCGCGACGGGTCCCGCTGCGCCGCCTCCACCAGCTGGCGCTCGTCCGCATCCGTCATTCGTAGCCGAGTATATAAACGCCCGACGCCGCGAAAAGTTACGCTACGATCCGCGTGATGAATACGACCACGATCTCCCTCGACCGCTCGTTCGGCCCGGCGGTCGCTCGCCCGGTCATGAACCAGGGACCCATTATCGTGGCGTCGGCCGCGATCGCGCTCGGCGCGTTGTACTTGAACGCGGCGGTGAGCGGACGTCAGGCGCTCCTGTTCCTCGTCGGCGCGGCGGCCGGCCTGGCGCTCTATCACGCGGCGTTCGGGTTTACCTCCGCGTGGCGGATGTTCATCACCGACGGCCGCGGCGCCGGCATCCGCGCGCAGATGCTGATGCTCGCGCTCACGTGCCTCGTCTTCTTTCCGGCGCTCGCCGGCGGACACGCGTTCGGGCAGACGCTGCGCGGGTCGGTGTCGCCGGTCGGCGTCTCGGTCGTCGTCGGCGCGTTTCTCTTCGGCGTCGGCATGCAGCTTGGCGGCGGCTGCGCGTCGGGCACGCTCTATTCGGCCGGCGGCGGCAACACGCGCATGCTCGCGACGCTCGGCGCGTTCATCGCGGGATCGGTGATCGGCACGGCGCACATGCCGTGGTGGACGGCGCAGCCCGCAACCAGGCCGTTGTCGTTGATCGCACTGGTCGGCGCGCTTCCCGCGCTGTCGATCAGCCTCGCCGCGTTCGCGCTGATCGCCGCCGCGACGATCGCGATCGAGCGGCGCACGCACGGACGGCTTGCCGAGGATCGATCGACGCGCCGCGGCTGGGCGCGCGCCCTTCACGGGCCGTGGCCGTTCGTCGTTGGCGGCGTCGCGCTGGCGCTCGTCAACATCGCGACGCTCGCCCTCTCCGGCCGCCCGTGGGGGATCACCGCCGCGTTCGCGCTGTGGGGCGCCAAGGCGCTGATGGCGCTCGGCGTCGACGTGGCGCGATGGCCGTACTGGACGGCGCCGGCGCAGGCGGCGTCGCTCAACGCGAGCGTCGTCACGGATGTCACCTCGGTGATGGACGTGGGCATCATCCTCGGCGCGCTCGCGGCCGCCGCGGCGGCCGGACGCTTCGCGCCGGCCTGGCGGGTGCCGATGCGATCGCTCGCGGCGGCGATTGCCGGCGGCCTGATGCTCGGCTACGGCGCGCGCATCGCGTACGGCTGCAACATCGGCGCGTACTTCAGCGGCATCGCGTCGGGCAGCGTGCACGGCTGGGTATGGCTGCCGTCGGCGTTCGCCGGCAACATGCTCGGCACGCGGCTCCGTCCCCTGTTCGGTTTGTCGTGATCAGCCAACCGGTTGGCCGCGCCGGGCAACCTGCTGCCCTCGTGCGTTTTTCCTTGAATCACACGCAGGCGTAGCGCATGTACTCGCTCCTTTGGTCGTGCTGACCGAGCGAGGAGACCTGCGTGATGTCCGAGACCGACGTCGTTTCGAAGATGTTCGTTGCCGCGCACGGCGATCCGATCCGGATCGTGCCGCTCAACGTCGGAGACACCATTCTGCAGGCGACCGAAGCCTTCGCGGCGGCGGCGCCGGCGCTGCCGCGCCTCACGTACCGCAACGGCCCGCTCATCACCAACGTCGAAGTGTTCACGATCTTCTGGGGCCCGGGATGGCAGCAGGCGCCGAACAGCGCGCTCGTCACGCAGATCAATCAGTTCTTCGAGTTCATTCTCACGAGCGCGCTGATCGATCAGATGCACGAGTACTCCGTGCCCGGAAGGAAGGTCGCGCACGGCAAGCGGATCGGCTCGATCATGATCGCGACGCCGAAGCTCCATGCGTCCGTCACTGACGCCGCCGTCCAGCACATGCTGCAGCACGAGATCACGACCAACGCCGCGGTGCCGAAGCCGACGCCGAACACCTTGTACTTCGTCTACCTCGAACCGGGCGTAAAGGTGGTGCAGGGCGGCGCCGCGTCGTGCCAGGCCTTCTGCGGCTATCACAGCGACATCTCCGGACAGATCTTCTACGCGGCGATGCCGTTCCCCGGCTGCGCCGGCTGCCGCGGCGGCCTGCCGGTGTTCGACGCGATCACGTCGACGAGCTCGCATGAGCTCTGCGAGGCGATCACCGATCCGATTCCCGGCCAGGGCTGGTACGACGATGCGCACGGCGAGATCGGCGACATCTGCGCGTGGAAGACGAAGAAGATCGGGCAGTACGTCGTCCAGCTCGAGTGGTCGAATCACGCCGGCAAGTGCATCTGACGGCGGCGTCGCGTGTCTGCGGCCGCTCGGCTGCACAATTTGTCGTGTTGACCGCGTCTCACGCGCTCCTTTACGATCCGCCAGGTCCCCACGGTGTCGACTTTTCCCTGGGTTGAAGGCGTCCCCGAGCTCGTCGGCGAAATCGTTCGCGTGCGTGAGATCGCATGGGCGGACGCACCGGCGCTCTTCGAGCTGCTCTCCGATCCCCTCGTCGCGGCGCACATGTCGGCGCCGCCTCCTTCCGTGGCGGCGTTCGCCGGATTCATCGCGTGGGCGCGCCAGCAGCGCGCGAGCGCCGAGAGCGTCTGCTTCGCCATCGTCCCGCACGGCGCCGAGTCGGCGGTCGGCATCATTCAGGTGCGCGCGCTCGAGCCGACGTTCTTCACCGCCGAGTGGGGATTCGCGATCGGCCACATGTTCTGGGGCACCGGCGCTTTCACTGACGCCGCGCTGCTCGTCGCGACGTTCGCGTTCGAGACGATCGGCGTGCACCGGCTCGAAGCGCGCGCCACTGTTGACAACGCCCGCGGCAACGGCGCGCTGCAGAAGATCGGCGCGCGGCCGGAGGGCGAGCTGAAGAGCGCGTTCAGGCGCCAGGATCGACGCGACCGTCAGTTCCTCTGGAGCCTCGCGTCGGAAGATCTGCGGCGGCCCGCGGCGGCGCACGCGCGATTCTCGGCCGCCGATGCGGCCGGTGCGATCCGAGCCGCGGTAGCGACCACGCAGCATGCCGTGCGCGCGCGGCGTCCGGAAGCGCCTCTCCCCGAACCGCCTCCGCTCCACCCGTTCTTCGTCACGCGGCAGCAGGATAAGTAGTCCGCCGCGAGGCGCGCGCGTCTCGAACCGGAACAGATTCCGCGCGCCGACACGTTCCATCCTGAGACACGACTGATCACGCCTGCCCCGAAACAGCACACGAAATCGCTGTTTGGACGCGCCTCCGCGCAGTTCTCGCCGTCCGAACCTGAAACGGGCGTCGGCCGCAACCACTGACCTGGCTCTATTTGCGACCCGTTTTCACACGGTTTTCGGGCGCTGAGGGCAAAGCGAGCCACCTGGGCATTTCAGTTGCACAACGACTAAGCGTGACTGTATTGTCCTATCCTGTCGTTTCAAGTCTTGCAGATCCGGCACTGCGTGCGCTCTCGCACGCTTTCGCTGTGCGCGACCGGGCCACCCACGAGCATGCCGAGCGCGTCCGCCGCCTGGCGATGGCGCTGGCGAGCCGCGCCAACGTCGGCGACGAACGCCTGCTGCGCGCGCTCGACGCCGGCGCGCTCTTGCACGACATCGGCAAGCTCGCGATTCCCGATCGGCTGCTGCACAAGCCCGGTCCGCTGACGCCGAGCGAGTACGACGAGGTGAAGGTGCACGCGGCGATCGGCGCCGACCTGCTCGCCGCCGTCTCGTTCGCGGGGCCGCTTGCCGTGGTCGTGCGGCATCACCACGAGAACTGGGACGGCAGCGGATATCCCGATGGCCGCAGCGGCCACGACATTCCCGTCGGCTCGCGCATTCTCGCGATCGCCGACTGCTACGACGCGCTCACGTCGCATCGCCCGTATCGCCGCGCGCTCGGCCACGACTCCGCGATCGCGATGATTTACGAGCGCCGCGGGACGATGTTCGACCCGGAGTTCACCGACGCATTCCTGCAGATCGTGTGGCAGCTTCGCCCGGCCTCGGGCATCTATCGGCCGTCGAAGCGGCAGGAGCCGCCGCAGCCGCAGCAGGATCCGACCGCGCTCATCGCGAGAGCGGTATGAGCGCCGCATCAGGGGTGCCGGCGTTCCGCTCGCTGCCGCTGGCGGCGCGCGCATATGTGGCTGTCGTCGTCGCGGCGGGCGCGGGCTGCCTCGCCGTCGCAGCGATGCAGCTGCCGCTGACGCACCCGGTGCTGTTCACCGTGCTGCTGGCGATGGGCGTCGCGACGTCCGCCGCGAAGATCGATCTGCCGCTCGGCCGCAGCGAGTCGACCCTCTCGCTGTCGCACGCGGTGAACTTCTGGTCGCTGTTCGCGCTGGGTCCGGCGGCGACGGTCGTCATCGCGACCGCGAGCGCGTGGGCGCAGTGCACGATCCGCGCCGGTGGACGCAATCCGCTGCACCGCGTCGTCTTCAGCATCGCGTCGCTCACGGCGACGGTCGCGTGCGCCGGATTGCCGGTGCGCATGCTTCTCGAAGCGGATCCGTCGCCGACGATGCTGCTGCAGACGGCGGCGATCGCGGCGCCGATTTATTTCTTCGTCAACACCGCGCTCGTCGCCGGCGCAATCGCGCTGTCGACGCGCCAGGCGTTCGTCGGCATCTGGCATCGGAACTTCGTGTGGAGCGCGCCGAGCTATCTGGTGGGCGCGGCGCTCGCGGCCTTCGCGACGACCGCGACCGTCCGCGGCTGGTTCGGATGGCTGGCGCTGCTCGCGGTGCCGCTCTATCTCGTCTTCCGCAGCTATCACACGGTGGTGTCGCGCCTGCGCGAAGAGCAGCAGCAGACGCAGCTCGCGATGGAAGTGCAGCTCGCGACGACCGAAGCGCTCGCGCTCGCGATCGAGGCGAAGGCCGGCAGCACGCCCGAGCACATTCGATCCATTCAGCAGTACGCCGCGATGCTCGCCGAAGCGGCGGGCTTGAGCGACGCCGACATCCAGGCGCTGCGGACGGCGGCGCTGCTGCACGACATCGGCAACATGGCGGTGCCCGAGCACATCCTCTCGAAGCCCGACGCGCTCACGCCGGAGGAATTCGAGCGCGTCAAGATCCATCCGCGCGTCGGCGCCGACATCCTGCGCCGCGTGCCGTTCGGCGCGCCGGTGGGCGAGCTCGTGCTCTGCCACCACGAGCGGTGGGACGGCCTCGGCTATCCGGCGGGGCTCGCGGGCGAAGACATTCCGCTCGGCGCGCGCATCCTCTCGATCGCGGACGCCTACAGCACGCTGCAGTCGGATCGTCCGTACCGTCCCGCGCGCAGCGAGGCCGAGGCGATCGCGATCCTGCAGGAGTTCGCCGGCTCCGCGTTCGATCCGGCGCTCGTCGATCTGCTCCTCGCGCGCCTGCACACGGCGGCGCCGGCGGCGGCCGTGCCGGCCGATCCGAGCGAATGGGTGGACGCGGCGCCGCACGCGCTGCGCGACATCGCCGGCGCGCACCGCGAGGAGCAGACGCTCTACGAGATCGCGCAGGCGCTCGGCTCGAGCCTTGGCGTCGCCGACGCGATGGCGCTCATTCGGGAGAAGGTGAGCCGCCTCGTGCCGTTCACGACGTGCGCGCTCTTCCTCGGCGACGACGAGCAGGGCTTCGCGTGCCGCTACGCGCACGGGCCCGGGACGGAAGCGCTCTTCAAGTGGACCCCGAAATCGTGGAGCGAGCTGTCGCTGCGCATCCCGCCGTGCGCCGACGGCCGCGGGCAGCGGGGCGAGGATCTCACGGCGCTGCTGCCGTGCCCGCTCACGTTCGAAGGACGGCTCATCGGCGGCCTCGTCATCTATCACACCGTGCCCGGCAGCTTCACCGACGAGCATCGCCGCGTGCTCGGCCGCGTGAGCGAGCAGGCGGCGGCGGTGATCTACAACTCGACGCGCTTCGAGCAGACCGAGCACGAGTCGCACACCGACCCGCTCACCGGGATGCCGAACCGCCGCTCGCTCGATCGGCAGCTCGAGGCGGGGCTCGCGCTCGCCGCGCGCAGCGGCACCCGCGGCAGCGTCGTCGTGCTGGACCTCGATCGGCTGAAGGAGATCAACGACACCTACGGCCACGAGGCGGGCGACCGCGCGCTGCGCGTCGTCGGCAACGTGCTCCGGTCGACGGTCCGGCATCAGGACCTGTGCGCGCGCTTCGCCGGCGACGAGTTCATCGTCGTCCTGTGGGACTGCGATCCGGACCACGAGGCGCGGCGCGTCGCCGATCTGCAGAGCGCGGTGGCCGCGCATCCGTTCGAGCCGCGGCCGGGCGTGCGCGTCTCGCTCTCGATCAGCGCGGGCGCGGCGAGGTTCCCCGAGGACGGCACGACGTTCGAAGAGCTGCTCGCCGCCGGCGACGAGCGGATGTATCGCGACAAGGCGGGACGCCGCTCGCGGAATTCAGCGGGGCGTCACGCGCTGGCGCGCACGGAGCGAGCCTGACATGGTGTTTCAGGAACGGAGGCGCAGCGGCGATCGGCGCGCGCACATGCGCGGCGGACAGCGGAGCACCGACTGCGTGACCTGCGGGCCGCTGATCTTTCTGGTGACCCCCGACCCGTCGGCGTTGGTGTTCTGGGAAGCGCTCCTCATCGAGCGCAAGTTCGCGGTGATGCCGTTCAGCGAGGCGGGCCATGCGCTCGAGGCCTACGCGGCGCTGCGGCCCGACGTGATCCTCGCGTCGAAGCGCGACCTGCCGGCGCTGCGCGATCTGCTGCCGTTCGCGGCGGCCGACGCGGCGACGCCGCTCATCGAGCTCGTGAG
>QHWK01000855.1 GCA_003223775.1 Acidobacteriota bacterium | reverse complement strand
TCGCCTGGAACAGGCACGCCGTCGCTTCCTCGCTCACGGAGCGCGGAGGCGGCTGCCCCTCGTAGCGCACCTCCGATTCCGATCCGCCGCCCTCGAGCGGCGTTGCGCTGTTCAGGCCGGCGGCCTCGACGCCCGGAATGCCGGAGACGCGCGCGAGGATTTCGCGATGAAACGCGATCCAGCGCGCGGGATCCGGATAGCGCGCGTTCGGCGCCGAGACGCGCATCGTCACGACGCGCGCCGGGTCGAAGCCGAGATCGAGCGCCGCGAGCGCGGCGAAGCTGCGGATGGTGAGCCCCGCGCCGACGAGCAGCACGAGCGCGAGCGCGATCTCGCCGACGACGAGCAGCGCGCGCAGGCGACGGCCGCCGCCTGGCGATCCGCGCGCCGCATCCCTCAACGACGTCAACAGATCGATCGACGACGCCCGCAGCGCCGGCGCGAGGCCGAACGCCACGCCGGTCGCGATCGACACGATCGCCGTGAACACGAGGACGCGCCCGTCAACGGCGATCCGATCGATGCGAGGGATGGACGTCGGACGCGAGGCGACGAACACCGCGACGGCCCACCACGCGAGCAGCGCGCCGAGCGCGCCGCCGCCGATCGCGATGAGGACGGCCTCGGTGAGCAGCTGCTGCACGATCCGCCAGCGGCTCGCGCCGAGCGCCTCGCGGATCGCCAGCTCGCGGTGGCGGCCGTCGGCGCGCGCGAGCATCAGGTTCGCGAGGTTGGCGCAGACGATGAGGAGGACGAAGGCGACGGCGCACGCGAGCGTGACGAGCGCCGGCCGGATGTTCTGCACGATCTCGTCCGCGTAGGGCGTCAGCAAGACCGTGTGATCCGTGTTGGATATCGGATTCTGCTGCTCGAGACGGCGCGCGATCGCGTCCATGTCGGCAGACGCGCGCTCGACCGAGACGCCCGGCTTCAGCTTCGCGACGGCGAGGAGGCCGGGATGCGCGCCGCGATCCGGCGGGAACGTCCGGACGAACAGACCGAGCGGCAGCCACACGTCGGTCGTCCGCGTGGGGAAGCGCATGCCGTCGGGCATCACGCCGACAATCGTGTACGGCTCGTCGTTGAGCGTGATCGCGCGGCCGATCGCCGCCGGATCGCCGCCGAAGTGGGATCGCCAGAGCCGCTCGCTGAGGACCGCGACGCGCGGCACGGATGGATCGTCCTCCTGCGGCGTGAAGGCTCGCCCGACGATCGCGTCCAGGCCGAGCGCCTTGAAGACCTCCGACGAGGCGAGGCTGCCGACGATGCGCTCCGGCTGCTCGCCGCCGGTGAGATTCATCACCATCCCGCGGTAGATGCCGAGATGCTCGAAGACGTCGTTCTGCGCGCGCCAGTCCTCGAAGTTCGGCCAGGCGACGGAGATGATCTGCCCGCGGCGCGTCGTCTCCATGAGCGTCACGATGCGGTTCATGTCGGGATAGGCGTATGGCCGCAGCAGCACGCCGTCGACGACGGTGAAGACCGCGGTCGTCGCGCCGATGCCGAGCGCCAGCGTGAGCATCACGACCAGCGTGAAGCCGAGGTTCTTGCGGAGCGTCCGCGCCGCGTAGCGCAGATCGAGCGCGGCCGCGTCGATGCGGCGCGCGCGCATCGACGCGAGCTCGTCGAGGTCGCCGGCGAGGCGCCGCATCGCGTCGTCGTGCGACAGGCCGCGCGCGCGGAGCGCGTCGTACTCGTCGTCGAGGTGCTGACGGATCTCCTCGCTCAGCCGCCGCGGCCACTCAGGCATGTTCCACTCCGGCAATCCGGTTGATCGCCTCGACGAATTCCTTCCACGTGTTGCGCTGCGACGCGAGGACCTGCGCGCCGGCCGCGGTCAGGCGGTAGTAGCGGCGGCGGCGCTGGCCGGCCTTCTCGATCCACCGCCCCTGAATCGTAGCCGTGCCGCGGCTGGTCCTCGACGAGCGACAGGACGAGGAGCTCGGCGCTCCCTTTTTTCAGCTCGCGGTCGAGGACGCGGGACGCGATGTGTTGCATAGCGATATATTGGCTAACGGCATATGACGTGTCAATCGCGGAAAAGGTTTACCCGCCGGTTAACATCCGGGCCGGCGGGCCGTCTCCTGGATCAGATCCAGGATCCGATCCAGGATCGGATCCAGGATCGGATTCTGAGTCGACAGGCCTCGAATGGAGCATGTGCTCGAGGTTGCCCGCTTCCTGCCGATGACCACGGCGCCGGCGACGACCGGCCGCGAGGCGCTGGCCGCGACGATCCGCGCCGCGGCCGCCGGCGACCAGGACGCCTGCTCGCGCCTGTACGCCGACTTCGTCCGACTGGTCCACGCGATCCTCCTCGGGCGCGTGCCGCGCCGCGACGTCGACGATCTCGTGCAGGACGTCTTCGTCGCCGCGTTCACGCGCATCGGCGAGCTGCGCGATCCGGCGGCGTTCGGCGCGTGGCTGGCGGCCATCGCGCGCAACCGCGCGACCGACTACCTGCGGCGCGCGCGCGATCAGATGCCACTGCCAGACGACCTTCCCGGCGGCGATCCGATCGAAGCCGACACGCTCGCCGTGCTCGACGTCATCCGGCGCCTGCCCGAGGCGTATCGCGAGACGCTGCTGATGCGGCTCGTCGAAGGCATGAGCGGCGCGGAGATCGCCGAGCGCTCGGGGCTGACGCCGGCGTCGGTGCGCGTGAACCTGCACCGCGGGATGACGATGCTGCGCAAGCGGCTGGGCAGCCATGAGTGGGTGGGGCGATGAGCGACGAGTACTTGTGGGATCGGTCAGGCCCGCCCGATCCGGAGGTCGAGCGCCTGGAGCGGGCG
>QHWK01000037.1 GCA_003223775.1 Acidobacteriota bacterium | reverse complement strand
TGCTGCCGTTCAACGAGGCGGCGCGGCGGCTCGTCGACGGGACGATCGACGCGATGTTCGACAACGCGATCTTCCCGGCGGACTCGGTGCGGATGGCGACCGGCGCGGGCGCGCGGCTGATGCCGCTGACTGGCACGGCGATCGAGCGCCTCCGCCACGAATATCCGTTCCTGCGCGCGACGGTGATCCCGCGCGGCACGTATCCGCATCTGACCGCCGGCGTACACACGATCGGCGTCGACAGCGTGCTCGTGTGCCGCAGCGGGCTCGACGAGAGCCTCGTGTACGACCTCACGCGGCGGTTCTTCGACGCGCTGCCGTCGCTCTCCTCGTCGCAGGACGCGCTGCGGTTCATCGACCTCGAGCAGGCGCCCGCGATGCCGATTCCGCTGCACGAGGGCGCCGCGCGGTACTACCGCGAGCGGGAGCTGCTGCAGTGATGCGGCCGCGCGTCCGCTGGGGCGCCGGCTGGATGGCCGCCGGCGTGTGCGTGTCGGTCGCGATGCTCACGTGGTTCGGCTATCGCGCCGTCCGCGAGTGGCAGCGCAGCTCGGCGCTGCTCGTCGAGCGCCGCGCCGAGCAAGGCGCCGAGCTCCTCGTCACCGCGCTGACGCGCGACATGCGCGCGGTGCAGAAGTCGGTGCTCTCCTCGCCGGACTGGAACGCGTTCATGCTCGATCCGCCGTACGACGTCAGCAGCGTCGTCGCCGGCGCGTTCGCGCGCTATCCGTATCCCGAGTCGTTCTTCGCCGCGCGCGGCATCGTCACGCCGACGTCGGTCGTCTTCTTCACGCGATCCGATCGGCCGCCGGCGTGGATGGACGAGGTGGACGCCGCGAACCGCTTTCCCGTGACGGTGCACGGCGACGCGAGCGTCGCGTCGCTCATCGTGAGCAGAATCGGCATCGACGTCGCGCACGCGCGCCGCTTCTCGGTGTTCCAGCTGGTGATTCAGGGCACGCCGTATCAGGTGATCGCGCGGCTGCTGTACCGCGATCCGTTCCGCGAGGAGCTGGAAGGCGTGTTCGGCTTCATGGTGAGCCTGCCGTGGGTGCGCGAGCACTATTTCCCCGAGCTCACCAGCCAGGTCGCGCGGATCGGCGGCGCGGCGTCGGGGCTGGCGCTCTCGGTCGTCGACGAGCAGGGACGGGTTATCGCGCGGACGCAGAACGCCGGCCCCGACAGCCCGACGAGCGTCCGCCTGTTCCCGGTGATCTTCTTCGATCCGCTGCTCGTGGCGCTCGACCGTCCGAGCGATCTGCCGAACGCGCAGTGGGCCGTCCGCGTGAGCGCCGCCGCCGATCCCGCGCTGGCGGCGGCCATCTCGGGCGCCGACCGCACGCTGATGATCGCGGCGCTCGCCGCGGTCTCGCTGGCGTTCGGCTTCGTCCTCAGCGCGCGCGCCGTCCGCGCGAGCGCGAGCCTCGCCGAGATGCGATCGGAGTTCGTCTCCACCGTCACGCACGAGCTCAAGACGCCGATCGCCGCGATCCGCGCCGTCGGCGACACGCTCGTCTCTGGCCGCGTGAGCACGCCGGAGGGGCAGCGCGAGTACGCGCAGATGGTCGTGCAGGAATCGAAGCGGCTGACGCGCCTGGTCGACAACCTGCTGGCGCTCTCGCGCATCACCGACGTCACCAACGTGTACTGCTTCGAGCCGGTCGCCGTCGACGCGCTCGTCGACGACGTGCTGCAGGACTTCCGGCAGCAGCTGGCGGCCGGCGCGTTCGAGACGCAAGTCGACATCGCGGCCGATCTGCCGCCGGTCGGCGCCGATCGCACGGCGATCGGCCTGATGCTCGAGAACCTGGTCGACAACGCGATTCGCTACTCGCCCGCCCGGCGGCGGCTGCGGATCGCCGCGCGCCGCGAGGGCGCGCATGCCGTGGTGCTCGAGGTGAGCGACGAGGGCCGCGGCATCCCGCCCGACGAGATCGATCTGGTCACGCGCCGGTTCGTGCGCGGGCGCCACGCGCCGCAGGGCGGCAGCGGCCTCGGGCTCGCCATCGTGAAGCGCATCGTGCGCGATCACGGCGGGCGGCTCGAGATCCGCAGCACCGTGGACGCCGGCACGACCGTCGCCGTGACGCTCGCGGCACAGGCAGAGGATGAACAAGCGGATTCTCGTCGTTGAGGACGATGCGGCGCTCGCGCGGGTGCTGCGCGACAACCTGACCTTCTGCGGGTTCGACGTCACCTGCGTCGCCGACGGCGACGCGGCGCTCGCGACCGCGCGCCAGGTGGCGCCCGATCTCGTCGTGCTCGACGTCATGCTGCCGGGGACCAACGGCTTCGATCTGTGCAGCGTGCTGCGGCAGGGCAGCCGCGCGCCGATCATCATCCTTACCGCGCGCAGCCAGAAGGCCGACAAGCTTCGCGGCCTGAACCTCGGCGCCGACGACTACATCACCAAGCCGTTCGACCTCGAGGAGTTCCTCGCGCGAGTCCAGGCGGTGCTCCGGCGCGCGCGGCCGTCGATGGAGCAGCTCACCCTCGGGCCGGTGACGATCGACTTCCGGTCGCAGCACGCGACGCGCGGCGGCCGCACGCTGCACCTCACGCACCGCGAGTTCGAGCTGCTCCAGTACCTGGCCGAGCGCCAGGAGCGCGTCGTCCACCGGAGCGAGCTGCTGCGCGAGGTGTGGGGCTACCTCGACGTGCCGAGCACGCGGTCGGTCGACCACGCGATCGCGCGGCTGCGGAAGAAGATCGAGGCCGACGCGCACCACCCGCGCTTCATCCACACCGTGCACGGGGACGGCTATTGCCTGACGCCGGCCGGCGCGCAGAGCGGCTTTCCCCCCGGCGCCGGCTGATGCTGCGACAACTTGCGACATCCGGGCGGATGGCGACGTGTCTATAGTGACGCTGACTTCGTGCGTTGCAAAACTCGGACGTAGGGCGACCCTTTCAGGGTCGCCGAGGCGAGGCTGAAAGCCTCGCCCTACACGTTTTGCAACGCGGTCCTCCGTGAGGACGGTCACGCTCCAAGGCTGCCCCGAGGGACCGCGATGAAAACAGTGTTCTCCGCCACGCTTGCGCTCGTCGTGCTCGCGGCTTCGGGCGCGCGCGCCGATCCGCTGTCCTGCAACCTGTCGGCGTACAAAGCGGCGAGCGGCCTCGCTGCCGCCGTCGCCGACAACACGCTGACCGTCACGTGGGACGGCGACCGCGGCGACGAGCTCCGGCTTCGCTTCGTCGTCGAAGGCGGCGCGCCGGTCATCCAGGAGATCGCCGTGCGAAAGAAAGGCGGCGCGTGGGCGGCGCTCGCGACGCACGTGGCGCCGGACTACCGCGTCGCCTCCGGCCTGCGGCGCATGAGCAATCAGCAGATCAGCCCGCTGCGCGGCCTCGGCGTCGAGCTGACGCCGGCGATCGTCGACACGTACCGGTGGGAGCCGTTCTGGGACGCGCCGCTCGATCTGAGCGCGCCGAGCGGGCGCGGCGGCAATCCGCCGCCGGCGGACGGGATCGCGAACCAGCCGGGCCTTCCGCGCAAGCCGGAGGAGATCAAGCGCGCCGCCGCCGCGTATCGCACGACGAGCTGCGAGGTGAGAACGAGCGGCGCGCGGATCGAGGTGTCGTTCCCCGGCGTGCAGCTCGGCGTGTTCGCCGGCGCGCTGCAGTACTCGATATTCAAGGGAAGCAACCTCGTTCAGCAGGAGATCGTCGCGAAGACGAGCGAGCCGTGGGTCGCCTACAAGTACGACGCCGGGCTGAAGGGCCTGAGCACGCGCGGCGGCGCGCGCGTTGTCTGGCGCGATACAGCGAGCGCGTGGCAGGACTATCGCTTCGGCGGCGCGAGGAACGACGAGGTCGTGCCGCTCAAGACGAGCAATCGTCTCGTGATCGCCGAGCGCGGGAGCGCGGGTTCGATCGCGGCGTTTCCGCCGCCGCACACGTTTTTCTGGGCGCGCGAGGTCGCGATCAACCTCGGCTACAACTACTACCGCAAGGACGACGACGGGTCGTTCTCGTTCGGGATCCGGCAGGCCGAGCACGAGGACGAATCCGAAGGGCAGGCGAACTTCGCGCTCTACAGCGCGCGTCCCGGCAGCACGCAGCGCATGACGCTGTTCCTCTACCCGACGAGCGAGCCGGCGCAGGCGGCGTATCAATCGGCGCTCGCCTTCACGCACGGCGATCACTACAAGGCGCTGCCCGGCTACCAGGTGATGAACCACCACTATCACATGGACCTCGGCCAGCGGCTCGGCGCGGCCGGCAGCCTCGACGCCGACATCCCCGATCTCGTCGCGCTGAAAGCGCTCGGCATCAACATCGTGAGCCAGATCGATTCGGTGGGCGGCGGCGCGGACGCGACGCCGGAAGGCGCGGTGTATCCGGGCGCGCGTCCGGTCGCGGCATCGAGAACCGAATCGCAGCCGCAGGCGGCGGCGGGCGGCGGGCGCGGCGGCGGACCGGGGGCGCCGGCCGGCGGGGGCGCAGGCCGCGGTCGCGGCGGCGATCCGCTGCAGATCCGCTACAACTCGATCGAGGGCGCCAAGCGCCACTCCGACGTCAACTTCCTCGTGATGGCCGATCAGGAGTTCTACGGCAGCCCGCTCGGCGGCCACACCGATCTGCTGTTCTCGCACCCGGTGTACTGGACGAGCGGGCGCGCGCCGAACCAGCCGCTGGTCGAGACCGATCCGAAGTACGGCAAGGTCTACCGCATCGCGAGCGCCGACGATCTGATGGAGATGGCGCGGCGCGAGGACGTGCTGATCAACATGCCGCATCCGCGCACGAAGGGATCGACCGGCTATCCCGATGCGGTGAAGGATCTGCCGTTCTTCAACGATCCGCACTATCAGGGCATGGGCTTCCGGTGGGGCATGGGTCTCGATCGATCCGAGGAGCGGCTGTGCGAGTACCGCTGCCAGCCGCTGTTCGACGACATGAACAACTGGGTGGCCGACAAGCCCGAGCCGCCGAAGTACATGCTGTCGATCTCGGAAGTGCGGCACCAGCAGCCCGGCGACGAGATCTACGCGAGCTCGCCGGTGACCTACGTGAAGCTCGAGGCGCTGCCGAAGCCGGAGGATCCGAGCCCGGTGATTCGCGCGCTGATGCGCGGCGACTCGTTCGTCACCTCGGGCGAGGTGCTGATGCCCGCCTTCACCGTGAAGGGATCGGGCCGCGATCGCACGATCGTCGCCGACGTGGAGTGGACCTTCCCGCTGAACTTCGTCGAGGTGGTGTGGGGCGACGGAACGAAATCGGATCGGCAGGTGATCTCCACCACCGATCTGGCGCCGATGGGCAGCCATCATTTCGAAATCCCCTTCAATGCGGCCGGCCGGAAGTGGGTCCGCTTCGCCGCGTGGGATTCGGCGGGCAACGGCGCGATGAGCCAGCCGGTGAAGCTGGCGGCGTCGCCGACGACGGCGGAAAAGCATTAACGCGGAGCGCGCGGAGAACGCAGAGACGCTCGACGCGGCGCCGCGTAGCGGCGATGCCGGCACGGACAAGCGCGGACGAGCGACACACGAAGTTGCTCGTGTCGTTCGTCCGCGCTTGCCCGTGCCGCCGACGCGGCCTGCTCCGCAGGCCGCCCGCGTCGAGCGTTGCCGCCAGACCCAATGGCGTGCGGCTCTGCGGTCTCTGCGGTCTCTGCGGTCTCTGCGGTTAAACGTCGGGTCACTTGTGCAGCGAGGTAGAGGCATCATGAAAACACTCGTCGCGTCTCTCGCACTCGCCTTCGCCGCGTCCGCGGCGTCGGCCGATCCGCTGACGTGCAACACCAGCGGCTACAAAGCGCAGCCCGGCCTCACCGCCGCCGTGGCCGACAACACGCTGACGGTGACGTGGGACGGCGAGAAGAATCGCGAGGTGCGGCTGCGGTTCACGCTGAACGACGGCACGCCGACGATCCGCGACCTCGCCGTCCGCGCGAAAGGCGGATCGTGGGCCACGCTCGCCGCCGGCGTCACCGCCGAGTACCGCGTCGTCTCGGGGCTGCGCCGCGCCACCGATCAGCAACTGAAGCCGCTGCAGGCGCTCGGGATCCCGATCACGCCCAAAGTGCTGGACGAGATCCGGTGGGAGGCGTTCTGGGATTCGCCGCTGAACGTCCCCGGCGACTCGGTGGCGCACGGCGGCGCGACGCCGCCGGTTGCCGGCATCGCCGATCAGCCGGGGCTGCCGCGCAAGGCCTCGGAGGTCACGCGCGCCGCGGCGGCCTACCAGGTGCGCAGCTGCGACGTGAAGACCAACGGCGCGCGGATCGAGGTGTCGTTCCCCGGCGTGCAGCTCGGCGTGTTCAGCGGGCGCCTCGAGTACACCGTCTACAAGGGCAGCAGCCTGATTCGCCAGGCGATCGTCGCGAAGACCGACGAGCGCGCGGTCGCGTACAAGTACGACGGAGGGCTGAAGGGGCTCGCCATCCAGCCGGCGACCGAGATGGTGTGGCGCAGCAACACGTCGAACCAGTGGATCGACTACCAGTTCGGCGGCGCGAAGAACGACGCGCCCGTGCCGCTCAAGACCGCCAATCGTCTGATCGCGGCGCAGGTCCCCGGCGGATCGATTGCCGCCTTCCCGCCGCCGCACAATTTCTTCTGGTCGCGTGAGACCGAGTTCAACCTCGGCTACAACTGGTATCGCAAGGACAGCCCCTCGTCGTTCGCGTTCGGCGTGCGCCAGGCCGAGGGGGAGGAAGATCCGGCGTGGCAGGGACACGGCCCGGAGGATCGCCGCCAGAACTTCGCGCTCTACAGCGCGCGTCCCGGGCCTACACGCGCGACGATCACTACAAGCCGGTACCCGGCTACCAGGTGATGGCGACGCACTTTCACACCGGCCTGGTGCGGCGCCTGCAGCAGCTCGGCGGCCTCGATCAGACGATTCCCGATTTCGATCTGATGAAGGGCGCCGGCGTGAACATCTTCGCGCCGATCGACGGAGGCGGCGGCGGCGGCGCGGGCGCCGGCGATCTCGCGGTGCCGCCGGGCGGCGGACGCGGCGCGGGGCGCGGCGGACGCGGCGGCGCGCCGGCGACGGAAGGCGCGCCCCCGGGGCGCGGCGGCGATCGGCTGAAGAACCTCGCCGAGTACTACGAGGCGGCGCGCCGGCACTCGGACAAGAACTTCTTCATCCTGCCCGACGAAGAGAACACCGCCGGCAATCTGGGCGGCCACACCGACTTCGTGCTCTCGCATCCCGTCTACTGGACGGCGACGCGCGCCGAGGGGCAGCCGTTCGTCGAGGACAACCCGACCTACGGCAGGGTCTATCACGTCGGCACGCGCGACGAGGCGCTCGAGATGGCGAAGCGCGAGAACATGCTGATCTTCATGCCGCACCCGCGCTCGAAGGGATCCACCGGCTATCCCGACGCGATCAAGGACAACGCGCACTTCATCCACGAGAACTACCGCGGCATCGGATTCCGCTGGGGCATGGGCGTCGACGGATCGGAGACGCGGCTGTGCGAGTACCGCTGCTTGGCGCTGCTCGACGACATGAACAACTGGGTCGCGAACCTGCCGACGCCGCCCAAGTACGCGTGGGCGATCTCCGAGACCTACCAGAAGGGGCCGGGCGACGACATCTACGCGAACAACCCGGTGAACTACGTGAAGCTCGATCGGCTGCCGACGGGCGACGACTGGAGCCCGATCGTCAACGCGCTCAAGCGCGGCGACTACTTCTGGACGTCCGGCGAGGTGCTGATCCCGTCGTACTCTGTCGAGGGCGCCGGCGCGCAGCGCACCATCGCCGCCGATGTCGAATGGACCTTCCCGCTCGAGTTCGCCGAAGTCGTCTGGGGCGACGGGCAGAAGACGGATCGCCAGATCATTCCGGTGACCGATCTACCGGCCTTCGGGAAGCACCATTTCCAGATCCCGTTCAACGCGGCGGGAAAGAAGTGGGTGCGCTTCGCCGTGTGGGACTCGGCCGGCAACGGCGCGTTCGTGCAGCCGATCAAGCTGAGCGAATCGGCGAGGTCGACGTCCGCGGGTCAGAAGTGACGACGACGTGACACCGAGGGCATCATGAAGAGACACATCGCGTGGATGGCGTTCGTGCTCACCAGTCGGTCGGCCGCGGCCGATCCGCTCACCTGCAACATGACGGCGTACAAGCCGGCGCCCGGCCTCACCGCGGCGCTCGCCGGCGACGCGCTCGCCGTGACGTGGGACGGCGCCGGCGGATCCGAGCTGCGCGTACGGTTCGGCATCGATCGCGGCACGCCGACGATCCGCGAGCTCGCGGTGCGGCACAAGGGCGGCGCCTGGGCGACGCTCGCCACCAATGCGACGCCGGAATTCCGCGTCGTCTCCGGCATGCGGCGGATGACGCAGCAGCAGCTGCGGCCCGATTCCATCGAAGCGCTCGGCGGCAAGCCGAGTGCGAAGGTGTGGGAGCTGTTCAAGAAGGACGACAGCACCTGGATTGATGAAGCGATCCGCGAGGGGCAGATCAAGGAATCGGACGTCGAGCGCTGGAAGTGGGAGGCATTCTGGGACGCGCCGCTCTACGTCGAGGGCAGCGGCAAGCGGCCGCCGACGCACGCGACCTCGATCCCGCCGATGAATGGACTCTTCAAGCAGAAGGGGTTGCCGCGCACGCCCGACGAGATTACGCGGGCGGCGGCGAGTTTCCAGGTGACCTCGTGCGAGGTGAAGACCAACGGCGCCCGTCTCGAGATCTCCTTCCCCGGCGTGACGCTCGGCGTGTTCGCAGGACGCCTCGAATACGACCTCTTCAAGGGATCGAACATGATCCGTCAGGTCGTCGTCGCGAAGACCGATCGCGACAACGTCGCTTACAAGTACGACGCGGGGTTGAAGGGGCTGCCGATCGAAGCCGCCTCCCGTGTCGCCTGGCGCGATCTCGCTGGACGCTGGCAGGATCAGCGGTTCGGCGGCGCGGTCAACCGTGATCCGGCGACGGTGTGGAGCAGCAACCGTCTGATCGCCGCCGAGCTCGCCGGTGGATCGATTGCCGCCTTTCCGCCGCCGCACAGCTTCTACGGCGCGCGTGAGTCGAACCAGATCCTCGGCGACAACTACTACCGCAAGGACAGCGAGACCGCGTTCGCGCTCGGGATCCGCCAGGCGGAAAAGGAAGAAGATCCGGAGTTCCTGCACAACTTCGCGCTGACCAGCGCGCGGCCGGGCACCTGGCAGCAGATGCCGGTGTTCTTCTACATCAGCCCCGATCGCGCGCCGGCCGCCGTCGATGCTCGACAACCGCCTCAACGACGTCGAGTCGGCGAAGGCGATCGGCATCAACATCTTCGGCGTGATCGACGGCGGCCGCGGCCGATCCGCCGAGGCGTTCCTCGCCGGGCAGGCCGAGTACTACGACGCCGCGCGGCGGCAGTCGGACAGGACGTTCCTCGTGATGCCGAACATGGAGAACACCGGCATCGAGATCGGCGGCCATCACGACTTGATGCTGTCGAAGCCGACGTTCTGGACCATCGGCCGCGCCGACGGCCAGCCGCTCGTGGAGCAGCATCCGAAGTACGGCAAGGTGTACCACCTGGGCAGTCCGGCGGATCTCTTCGAGATGACGCGGCGCGAGAACCTGATCATCAACATGCCGCACCCGCGATCGAAGGGATCGACCGGGTTCCCGGACGGCGTGAAGGAGACGCACTTCGCGCAGGACACCTATGAGGGCGCCGGCTTCCGGTGGGGCATGGGCGTCGACGGATCGGAACGGCGCCTGTGCGAATACCGCTGTCTCGGCCTGTTCGACGAGATGTTGAACTGGTACGTCGACCGGCCGATGCCGTTGAAGCACATGCAGGCGATCTCCGAAGCGCGGTCGGACATCGGCGAGCGCGGCAGGCCGCCGTACGACGCGTTGTACGCGAACGGCCCGGTGAACTACGTGAAGCTCGATCGCCTGCCGACCGTCGACGACACCAGCCCGATCATCAACGCGATGAAGCGCGGCGACTACTTCGTCACCTCCGGCGAGGTGCTCATCTCGTCGTACGCGGTCGAAGGGAGCGGCGCGCGCCGGACGATCACCGCCGACGTCGAGTGGACCTTCCCGCTCGACTTCGTCGAGGTGGTCTGGGGCGACGGCCGCACCACCGATCGCCAGATCATCTCCACCACCGACCTGCCGCCGTTCGGGAAGAAGCGGTTCCAGATCCCGTTCGACGCGACGGGGAAGAAATGGGTGCGACTTGCCGCGTGGGACGTCGCGACCAACGGCGCGTTCGTGCAGCCGATCAAGCTGCAGGCGGCGCCGACGACCGCCTCGCGGTAAGCTGGCGTCCGCGCGCGGCCCCCGTCTCTGCGGTATCCGCGTCGCCGCGATCCAGAAACCCGTAACGGCTCGGGCGGCCGCGCGGCTGCGACAGATTGCGACAAACGGGCCTGGACCTTTGCCCGTATAGTCGGCCCACACCCGAGGTGAATATGTCCATGCAGTCGGCGCGTTCTCGCTCGCGGTCAAGGCGGCCAAGAACCTCGCGCTCGGACAGGGACGCCGGCTCGAGCTGAACTTCCAGGTGTTCAACGCGCTGAACGCGAGCGGCATCACGGCGATTCAGCGTCTCACCGGGCCCCAGTTCGGCCTGGCGACCGGCATCGTCTCGGCGCGCG
>QHWK01000036.1 GCA_003223775.1 Acidobacteriota bacterium | reverse complement strand
CAGTCCACCTGGAAGACTTTCTCGGAGACCTGATCGCCGATCCACAAGCCGTCGGCGGAGGCTTCGAGCGCGTTCGGATGCAGATCGGGCGCCTTGAAGAGCCGCTCGACCTTCGCCGGCCGCGTCGGCGTCGCGGGCGGCTTGGCCGCCGGTTCCTGCGCCGCCTTCGAGGCTTCGGCGCCCCAGGCGCGCGCGCCGCCGAGTGCGATCATCCCGGCGACGGTCGTCGATCCGGTGCCGATGAAATCTCGACGTCCGATCTTCATAAAGCCTCCGTACGCTAGAACACGACCTTCAACCCGAACTGCAGGATGCGCGGATCGCCGCTGCCGGGATCGGTGCGCGTGATGCGGCCGAGCGTCGCCTGGTTGTTCACGGCCGTGTTCGGGATGTCGAAGTTCACCTGGTTGAAGACGTTGAAGAGCTCCACGCGCACCTGCACGTACGACGTGCTGGTGAAGTGGAAGTTCTTCGACACGCCCATGTCCCACACGTGCAGCGACGGCCCGTAGTATGCGCCTTTCCCGACGTTGCCGAACGTGCCGAGATCGTTGGTCGCGAAGGCCGCCGGATTGAAATACCAGACGCAGTTGCTGCACGCGGTGGTCGGCACGGCACTGTAATCGGCGCCGGTCAGCTTCGCGCGATCGTTGCCGATGCCGTCGAGCGAGTTGTCCGTGCCGCTCGTCACCGTGAACGGACGGCCGGTCTGGTACTGCATCACGCCCGACCACTGCCAGCCGCCGAGGGCCCATCGCAGCGGTCCGGAGAACTGCTGACCGGGCAGATCCCAGACCCACGACGTCGTGAACCTGTGGCGGTGATCCTGATCCAGCGGGCCCCACATGATCGCCGGATCCTGATACATGAAATACGGAATGATCTCGCCGCCCGTGAGCTGCCGTTCGCCCGCGAAGTCGCCGACGACCTTCGACAGCGTGTAGGTGCTGGCGATCTGGAAGCCGCGCGAATAGCGCTTCGAGAGCGTGAGCTGCATCCCGTTGTAGTTCGAGCGGCGGTCCTGCACCTGCAGGTTCACCTGGCCGATGCCGTCCGCCGCGAGCTGCCGGCGCGCGTCGGTGTTGCCGGTCGTCGCGCCGGGAATGGTCGCAATCGCCGGATTGAGCGAAACGTTGAAGCGTCCGTTGCGCGACCGCGATCCGACATACGCCGCCCGCGCCAGCAACCCGTTTGTCACCTCGCGCTCGAACGCGACGTTGTAGTTGTAGGTCACCGGCGTCTTGTAGTGCTCGTCGAGCGTCTCGATGAGCACCGGCGCCGGAAACAGCGCCTGCGGCGTCCCGATCGTCTGGTCGGTGATCAGATTGAAGTCGTTCCGTCCGCGGTACGGATCCGAGAACACGCCCGTCGGCCGAACGACCGAGAGGCGCAGGTTCCATGGCGCCGCGTTGACCGCGCCGTTGCCCGACTCGCCGTCGCGGTGCTGATCGTAGAACGCGCCGTAGCCGCCGCGCAGGCTCGTCTTGCCGTCGCCGGTCATGTCCCACGCGAAGCCGACGCGCGGGCCGAGGTTGTACACCGACGGATCGGTCCCGTCCTCGGGCACGCCCGGATCGCCGCGGAAGGTTTCGCCGCGCGGCGCCAGCGGAAACACGGTCGAGTGGACGTTGTTCTGGTAGTCGGCGAGCGTGAATCGTTCGATGCGGCCGACCAGCTCGTGCCACGGCGGCGTCGACTCCAGCCGCACGCCCAGATTGAGCGACAGCCGCTGATTGACCTTGAAGTCGTCCTGCAGGAAGAACGACGTGTAGTTCACCACGTAGTCCTTGTACTCGCCGGTGCCCTGATCGAACTGACTGAGCTGGCCGAGCAGGAAATCGGCGAGCGTGTTGCCCGTGCCGCTCGTGCTGCTGCCGGCGAACATGAAATGCCCGGCGCGGCGGAACTGGTTGCGGATCTCCACCGAGTAGCGCTGCAGCTCGCCGCCGAACTGCAGCGTGTGCCGCCCCGTGTTCCACGTCACGCGGTCGTTGAGCTCGATGCCCGGCCGGTAGAACGACGCCTCGAGGTTGTCGCCGATGTTGAAGAAGTTGTTCGCGTTGATCTCGGAGATCGACGCGAGCGCCGGATAGATCGGCAGCCGCACGCCGAGGTCCTGCATCGACGGCACGCCGGGCGGCGGGAAGCGCCGCGAGAAGGTGTGGTTGTAGCCGATGCGCGCCTCGTTCAGCAGCGTGTTCGAGATCGTCCGCGTCCACCCGCCGACGATGTTCTGCATGCGCGTGCCGGCGGCGAGCGTCGGGTTGCTGTAGCTGAGGAGATTGCCTTCGGTGTAGGTCGGATCGTTGTGGAAGTTGTCGAAGAAGTAGCGGACGTTCAGCTGATCCTTCGGCCCGACCTGGTGATCCGCTTTCATCACCAGCTGATTGTCCTGCTGCCCGATCGCGCGCGGGATCGAGATGCGGCCGTCTTGTCCGGGAAGCGGGATGTACTTCAGCACGTTCACCGACGCGGGATCGAAGCGCGACACCGGAATCTGGTTGTTCGGGAACGGCTGGCCGGTGAGCGGATCGCGCACGGTCACGCTCCCGAAGTTGCCGGCGCGCTGCTCAGCGGTCGGCACCGTCGCCACCTTCGTCGTCCCGACGTTCTGGAGATCGGTGCCCTGCCACCCGGCGAAGAAGAACGTTTTGCCGCGCTGAATCGGCCCGCCGAGGAAGCCGCCGTACTGCCGGCGCTTGAGGAAGTCCTTTTCGGGCGAGAAGAAATTCCGCGCGTTGAAGGTGCGATCGCGCAGGTAGCCGAACGTGCCGCCGTGGAAATCGTTCGTCCCCGACCGCGTCACCGCGTTGACGACGGCGCCGGCGCTGTTGCCCTGCGCGGCGCTGTAGTTGCTCGTCTGGATGCTGAACTCCTGCAGCGCGTCGGGAAACGGGAACGGCTGGTTCTGCTGGAAGTACGGATCGGTGTGGCTCGTGCCGTCGAGGCGGAACGAGACCTGCCGCGCCTCGGTGCCGTTGGTCGACAACCGCAGCGCGCCCGGAATCGTCTTCCCCGATTCCTGATCCACCGCCGTCAGCACCATGCCGGCGACGAGCGTGCTCAGCTTCGCGGCGTCGCGCCCGTTGAGCGGCAGCTCCACGATCCGCTTCGAGTCGACGACCTCGCTGAGCGTCGACGAGGTGACGTCGACGGTCGGCGACTGGCCGGCGACCGTCACCGACTCGGCGATGGCGCCGATCTCGATGGCGAAGTTCAGTGTGAGGTTCTCGTTCGCCTGCAGCAGAACGCCTTTGCGCTGCGACGTCCGGAAGCCGGTCAGCTCCGCCGTGATGTCGTAGGTGGTCGGCCGCATCGCGGCGAACGTGTAGCGGCCGTCCGCGCCGGTGACGGTGTCCCGCGACAGGCCGGTCGCCGCTTCGATCGCCCGCACCGTGGCGCCGGGCACGACCGCGCCGGTGTTGTCGGTGATCGAGCCGTTGATTTGACCGGTCTGCGCGTGTGCTGGGCTCGCGACGAGCAGGGCGACGAACAGAGACAGAGCGACCAGGACGCGACGGACCATCATCTCTCCTCCTGACGGCCGCGGGACCAATCGTGGCGGCGCTAGATAAGCACCCTTGAACGGTAAAGTAAAGGAGAAGCCAGTGGTCTGACCGCCCGCCGGTTGACAGCCGGCGGCCGAATGAGTACTCCTTTGGTGTGGCCAAAGGAAGCGCCGGCGCCCGGGACAGGACCGACGTCCTGCAGGGCACGCTCGATCTGATGGTGCTGCAGACGCTCGAGGGCATGGGCCCCCTGCACGGCTACGGCATCGCGCGCCGCATCGAGCAGGTCAGCGACGACGCGCTGAAGTTGAACGAGGGAACCGTCTACGCCTCGCTCCTGCGCCTCCAGCATCGCCGCTGGATTTCGGCGGCGTGGGGCAGCTCCGAGAACAACCGACGGGCGAAGTTCTACACGATCACGAGGGCCGGCCGCCGGCAGCTGACGACGGCGACGAAGAACTGGGAGCGCATCGCCGGCGTGATGGCGCGCCTCCTGCGGAGCGCGCCGTCCTGATGAGCCTGATGTCGCGGCTTCGCTTCGCGTTGTCACGCCGCCGCGTCGACGAGGAGACGCGCCTCGAGCTCGAGGCGCACCTCGAGCTGCTCGTCGAGAAGTACGCCCGTTCGGGGATGACGCCCGACGAGGCGCGGATCGCCGCGCGGCGGCAGCTCGGGAACACGCTGCGCGTTCGCGAGGAGATGTACCGGATGAACAGCATCGGATGGATCGAGCGCGTCTCGAGCGACCTTTCGTTCGCGCTCCGCATGATCCGCAGGAATGCGGGCTTCGCCGCCGCGGCCATCGCCACGCTGGCTCTCGGCACCGGCGCGACCACGGCGATCTTCGCCGTCGTCAACGGAGTCTTGATCCGCCCGCTGCCGTACCCGGATCCCGACGCGTTGATCGCGGTGTGGCACTCCGCGCAGTTCCAGAGCGTGACCTCGAACAACATCAGGCTGTCGTCGACGATGTACCTCGCCTATCGTGCGCACAACGAGACGTTTCAGGACTTCGGCGTGTGGCACACCGGCGCGGCGAACGTGACGGGAATGGGCGAGCCGGAGGAAGTCCGGACGCTGGTCGTGACCTACGGGACGCTTCCGGCGATCGGCGTGCGGCCCGCTCGCGGCCGGTGGTTCTCGCCGGCAGACGATTCGGCCGCGACGCAGGAAACCGTGATCCTCGGCCACGGCTATTGGCAGCGCCGGTTCGGTGGAAACGTCGGGGTGCTCGGGCAGACCATCACGATCGACTCGCGGCCGCGCGAAGTGATCGCCGTCATGCCTCGAGGGTTCCGGTTCATGAACGCCGACGCGGACGTGATCCTGCCGCAGCGTTTCGCCAGCGACGAGCTGCAGCCGAACGACGTCCACGCCTATGTCGGCATCGCCAGGCTGAAGCCAGGCGTCTCGATCGCGCAGGCCGACGCCGACGTGGCGCGCATGCTGCCGATCTGGATTGCCGAGTACGGCACGAGCGGCCCGGTGCTGAGGGCGGCGCACTTCGCGCCTGCGCTGCGGCCGCTCAAGCAGGACGCGGTCGGCGACGTGGGGCGCGTGTTGTGGGTACTGATGGGGACGATCGGCATCGTGCTCCTGATCGCGTGCGCCAACGTCGCGAATCTGCAGTTGGTGCGCACCGATGCGCGACAGCAGGAGCTTGCCGTCCGCGCGGCGCTGGGCGCCGGGTGGGTCCACATCGCGCGGCAGCTTCTCGTCGAGAGCGTCACGCTCGGCGTGCTGGGCGGCGCATTGGGATTGGGGCTTGCGTACGGAGGGCTCCGTCTTCTGACGACCATCGGTCCGACGAACCTGCCGCGATTGGCGGAAGTCTCGATCGATCGCGTCGTGCTCGCGTTCACAATCGGCGTGTCGGTGGTGTCGGGCCTCGTGTTCGGACTCATCCCTGTTGCGAAGTACGCACGGCCGAGAGCGTCGACGGCTCTTCGCGACGCGCTGCACGGCGGCCGCTCGCTCACGCAAAGCCGGGAGCGGCACCGCGCGCAGAACGCGCTGGTCGTGGCGCAGGTGGCGCTCGCGGTCGTGCTGCTCGTCGCCTCCGGCCTCATGATTCGAAGCTTCGAGGCGCTGCGGCACGTGCGGCCTGGATTCGATCGCCCCGATCAGATCGAGGCGGTCCGCATCTCGATTCCCGAGGCGCAGGTGGCGGCGCCCGAGCGCGTCGTGCGGATGCAGCACGACATCGCGGACCAGATTCGGGCGATTCCGGGCGTGACGTCCGTCGCATTCGCGACCGCATTGCCGATGGAGACGGAATTCGAGAACGATACGGTCGTGACCGCCGACGGCAGGACCTACGCGGAAGGCATTCCGCCGCTGCGGCGCGCCAAGTATGTTGCGCCGGGTCTCTTCACGACGCTCGGGACGCCGCTCCTCGCGGGCCGCGACTTCACGTGGACCGATGTCTTCGACGATCGCCAGGTGGCCGTCGTCTCGGAGAACATGGCGCGGGAGTGGTGGGGCGAGGCGTCGGCCGCGCTCGGCAAGCGCATTCGTGTGGGACGCGTAGGCGAGTGGAATGAGATCGTCGGAGTCGTCGGGGACGTGTACGACAGCGGCGCTCACCAGGCGGCTCCGCCGATCGTGTATTGGCGGGCGGGCGTTCAGCGCGGCCGCGGAACCTCCAGCTACATCCCGCGCGCCGTGACGTTCGCAATCCGCAGCAGCCGCGCAGGCACGGAGGATTTCGTCAAACAGGTCAGCCAGGCCGTCTGGAACGTCAACCCGAACCTTCCTCTCAGCCGCGTCCAGACGCTGGGCGAGATTTACGACCAGTCGATGTCGAGGACCTCGTTCACGCTGGTGATGCTCGGCATTGCCGGATCGATGGCGCTCGTGCTGGGGATCGTCGGCATCTACGGCGTGATCGCGTACACGGTCTCGCAGCGCCGGCGTGAAATCGGCATCCGGCTGGCGCTCGGCGCGCAGCACGGCGAGGTGCGGCGCAGGTTCGTGAGATACGGACTCGCCCTGACGGCAGTCGGCATCGCGATCGGGCTAGGCGCAGCCGCGGGCCTCACGCGACTGATGACATCGCTGCTGTTCGGCATCAGCCCGCAGGATCCGGCGACGTATGTCGCCGTTTCGCTGGTCCTGGCGCTCGCGGCCGCATGTGCGAGCTATGTGCCGGTCCAGCGCGCCATGAACGCCGATCCTGTCGAGGCGCTCAGGGCGGAGTAAACGGATCGTACTGCTGTCACGCTGGCATTTGCGTCTTTTTCCGTCACGCTGCGATCGCGATCACGAAAAGCAACCACAGAGCACACAGAGCGCACAGAGCTTCTCCGGTCGTACGTGGCAGAATCCATCCGCCGATGCTGACGACCCGTATCACACGCTCGAGCGACCGCGCAGCGGCAAAGCGACTACGCCATGAGTCGCGGAAACATCG
>QHWK01000035.1 GCA_003223775.1 Acidobacteriota bacterium | reverse complement strand
CGGCGTGCACGAAGTGATCGCGCGCATCGACGGCAGGCCGGTGGCGCAGAGCGCGATCAACGTGACGCAGACGTTTGCGATGACGCCCGCCTCCGGGCCCGTCGGCACGCCCATCGAGTTGAAGGCGACCGGGCTCGGCTGGCGAACGATGGAAAGCACCTGGGTCGTCAACTGGGACAACCAGGAGCTCGGCTTCGTGTCGGCCGCGGGCACGCGCGGATCGGCCGTCGCGCGGTTTCGCGCGACCGGATCCGCCGGCGATCACATCGTCAAGCTGTATACCGGCTGGCAGGGCCTCGGCTACCTGAATTACGAGCAATCACCGGTGGCGTCGCTGCCGCGGCCGCAATTCACGTTTCGCACGACGGCCGGCGCGGTGGGCGACACGGCGTATGTCGAGCCGTATCAGCCGCAGCCGATGCCGCAGATCGAGACGGCGAAGAGCGGAACGCGGCTGACGTTGACGCCGACGCAGGGCGCCGTCGGCACGCACGCGGTGCTGAAGGGTGAAGGCTTCGCGCCCGGCGCGCCGCTGCGGCTCGTGTGGGAGACGGCGGTCGGCAGCCGTGTCACTGACGCGGGCTTCGCGCCGCAGCAGAATGAAATGGAGGACGTCACGCCCGGCGCCGACGGCCGGATCGAGCGGACGCTCACGATCCCCGACGATCTCGGCGGGCTGCACGTCGTCGCGCTCCGCCGCGGCGGCGATGTCGTCGCGCGCGCGCACTTCGCGATCGAGACCAGCCTCGTCGGCGTGTCGCCGCGATCCGGACCGGCCGGCACGCCGGTCACGATTCACCTGAAAGGCGTCGGCTGGACCGAGTACGACAACATCTACGTCGCGACCTACGACAACGCCTACATGGGCTACGCGTGCGGCTTCAACAGCCACGGCGACGTGGTGATCAACTTCACCGCCGCCGGCGATCCCGGCCCGCACGTGATCGATCTGTATCCGGGAATTTATCAGGGCCCGCCGACCGAACCGCAGCAGCTCTATCGCCTGCCGCAGCTCACCTACGCCGACGATCACCCGGGCAACAGGATTCCGGCGATCCGCGTGATGTTCGAGGTCACGCCGCCCGCGCGCCGGTCGCCGACGTCTACACGCGATTGAGAACCGCGCGCGCCGCGCCGGCGCGGGCCGCCGGGCCTTCACCGACGCGACGCGGCGCGCGTCGTTTACGGGTTGTCGTCTTTGAGAACGTCGTCGATCGACGCGGGCGTCCGCTCAGGCGCACGCGCGCAGGTGAATGCGAACGGCGTCCTCAGTGTGGGATTCGCCGCCGCCGGTCATCGCGCCGCCGCTGTCTTCGACCAGGCGCCGCGCGGTGCGGAGGCGCAGCGGATCGGCGGGATCGGCGTCTCTCGACAGCGAGCTCCAGGTGTGCGGCCAGAAGCCGGACCCCGTCGCGTCGATCGCGATGTCGACGCCGCTGCCCGACGCGCCGGTACCGGAGCGCGTGCTCGACGACGAGCGTGACGGCGCGCGCCACGCGCGGCTCGTCGCCGACGACGCGCGTGCCGGAGGGCGCCTCCACCGTGATGCGGACCGCGCGTTCATTGCCGTAGCGCGTACGAATCCGCGCGAGGATCGCGTCGAGCCACGCCGTTGTCGCGGCTCCGCGCGGCCGATCGCCCGGCTCGCCGATGACCGTGAGATCGCCCGAGATCGCGACCAGCTCCGACACCGGCGCGGCGATGCGCCGCAGCACCTCGCGGTACTCCTCGGCGGAGCGCTCGCGGCGGAGCGCGACCTCGATCTCGCCCGCCAGCGCCGTGAGCGGCGTGCGGATCTCGTGCGCCACGGCCGCGGCGAAGCGCCCCAGATCGCCGTCCAACGTGTCCCGCGTGCTCATGTCGTTCGCCGTCCCGCCGCGATCGAGTAGCCGACGAGGAAGGCCGCGCACGCGTCCGCCTTCCGACGCTGGCCGGTGTGTCGGACAGATGTCATGGGAGTGCAGCGCCGTCTGCTGCACGCGGAGCGTGGGAGCAAGACACGATCCGCCCGCCGGCGCACCGGAAATGCGCGTCAGGCGGGCGCCTCGGCGTCTCGCCGCGGCGGCGGCGCCGGATTGTCGGTGCGTCGGCCGCCTTTAGTCTGCCCCAGGCAGACTTCTTTGCCTGCGCGCCGGAACAAGCCGTAGACACTCTACGTCTAAGGCCGTAGACTGTCTACGACTATGGCCAAACCGCCGGACGACCAGCGCCTGGAGCTCCTCCAGGGCACGCTCGACATGCTCATCCTGCGCACCCTGCAGTGGGGGCCGCAGCACGGCCACGGCATCGGCCTGGCGATCCGCGCGCGATCGGACGCGCTGCTCAAGGTCGAGACCGGATCGCTCTACCCCGCGCTCCACCGGCTCGTGAAGCGCGGATGGCTCAAGGCCGAATGGGGCGTCAGCGAGGCGCACCAGCGCGCGAAGTTCTACCGCCTCACCGCGGCGGGCAAGGCGCAGCTGCTGCGCGAGCAGGATCGCTGGTCGCAGCTCGTGGACGCCATCGGACGCGTGATGAACCCGGAGCCGGCGGGCAAGGAGTAGCGCATGCGGCCTCACGACGACGACCTGGACGACGAGATTCGCGGGCACCTCGCGATCAGCATCAAGGAGCGGATCGAGCGCGGCGAGGATCCGGCCTCGGCGCGCCTCGCGGCGCTGAAGGAGTTCGGCAATCTGACGCTCACGCGCGATTCGATGCGCAGCGTCTGGCGCTACGGCTGGCTCGACGCCGCCGACGCGCTCGGGCGCGATCTGCGCTTCGCGCTGCGCGCGCTGCTGCGCGCCAGGGGTCTCGCGGCGACGGTCGTCGTGACGCTCGCGCTCGGCATCGGCGCCAACGCGGCGATCTTCAGCGTCGTGCGCGGCGTACTCCTTCGTCCACTCGTCAACCGCGACGAGGATCGGCTGATCTACATCCGGCAGAGCGCGCCGGGCATCGGCGCCGAGAACATGACCTTCTCGATGCCGGAAATCGGCGACATCGAGTCGCGCGCGACCACCGTTGCGGCCTTCGGCGACTTTTCCACCGTCGACTTCGCGCTGACCGGCCTGGGCATCGAACCGCGCATGGTGAAGGCCGGCGTCGTCAACGGATCGTTCTTCGACGTGATGGGTCTGCATCCCGTGCTCGGCCGCCTCATCAACCGGAAGGACGACGGAAAAGATGCCGAGGGCGCCGCGGTCCTGACGTACCGCTTCTGGACCACCGCGCTCAACAGCGACCCGACGGTCGTCGGCAAGACGATCCGCCTCGGCGTGCGCACCGCCACCGTCGTCGGCGTCCTCGAGCCGTCGGTGCCGTATCCGACCGATACCGAGATCATCGCGAACGTGGTGACGAGCCCGCATCACCTCGGCGCGACAATGGTGACGAGGCGCACGCATCGCATGACGGAGCTCTTCGGCCGCCTCGCCCCGGGCGCGACCGTCGAAGCGGCGCGCGCCGAGCTGACGGCGGCGTACGCCGCGACTCGTGCTGCTCGCCGCGGCCGCCGTCGTCTTCGTCATCGCGTGCTCGAACGTCGCGAACCTGATCCTCGCGCGGTCGGTGCGCCGCGAAGGCGAGCTCGCCGTCCGCGCGGCGCTCGGCGCCGGCCCCGGCGCGCTGCGCCGGACGCTGCTCGCTGAAAGCCTGGTGCTCTGCACCGCCGGCGCCGTGCTCGGCATCGCGTTGGCGCGGCCGCTCGTCGCCGTCGTCGCGCAGTTCGCGGCGCGCTTTTCCGTGCGCGCGCTCGAGGTGACGATCGACACGAGCGTGCTCTGGGTCGGTGCTGCGCTGGCCATCGCGGCGGCGGTCCTGCTCGCGTACGTGCCCCGGCTGCCGTCGCCGCAGGCGCCGGCCGGCCTGGGCCTCGCGAGCGGCGTCCGGATCACGCCGGGCACCAATCGCCGCCTGCGGATCTTCGCGACGACGCAGATTGCGTTCTCGTTCGTGCTGCTCGCCGGCGCGGCGATGCTCCTCACGACGCTCGTGGCGCTCCAGACGGCGCACACCGGCTTCGACATGCGCCGCGTCGTCGCGTTCGACGTGCCGTCGGCGGCGGCGGGCGAGAGCGACATCGATTTCTATCAGGAAGCGACGCGGCGAGTCGGCCGGCTGCCTGGTGTGGAGGGCGTCGCCCTCAGCATGTTCGTGCCGTGGCGTGATGCGGGCAGCTTCGGTCCGGGGATCCAGTTCGCCGTCGACGGCTACCGACCGGCCGACGGGGAAGAGAACCCGCGGGCGCGGTTTCGCGTCGTGTCGCCGCGCTTCTTCGCGGTGATGGGCGTCCCGCTCGTCGCCGGCCGCGACTTCACCGACGAGGACCGCGACGGCAGCGAGCTCGTCGTGATCGTCAGCCAGAGCGTCGCGCAGCGGCTGTTCCCGAACGGCGAGCCGCTCAACCGGCACATGTGGTGGACCGATCCGTACTTCGGCAGCAAGGTGGCGCGGCGTCGCATCGTCGGCGTCGTCGCGGATGTGGACGACGAGAGCATCGTGCGCGGTCCGTCGATGGCGATCTATCAGCCGGTCCGGCAGATCGGCGTCGCCGGGCGGCTGTTCGTGCGCGCGGCCGGCGATCCGTACGCGCTCGTGCCGGCCGTGCGGCGCACGATTCACGAGCTCTCCGCCGACCAGCCCGTCGAGCGCGCCGCGACACTCGAGGACATCCGCTCCGAAGTGCTGTCGCCGGATCGGGTGAACGCGTTCGTCTTCTCCGGCTTCGCCGGCATCGCGCTGCTGATCGCCGTCGTCGGCGTCGCCGGCGTGCTCGCGTTCTCGGTGAGCGCGCGGACGCGCGAGTTCGGCGTGCGGCTCGCCATTGGATCGTCGCCGCGGCATCTGCTCGCGCGCGTGCTGTCGGAGGGCATGGCGATCGCCGCGATCGGCGTCGCCGCCGGCGCGGTCGGCGGACTCGCGCTCGCCGGCGCGGCGGGGAAATTCTTCGATCACGTGCAGGTGCCGGGTGCGCTGCCGATGGCGAGCGCCGCCGCGGTGCTCATCGCCGCCGCGGTCGGCGCGTCGCTGATGCCGGCCGCGCGCGCCTCGCGCGTGGACGTGATGCAGGCGCTCCGCTCGGAATAAACAGAAACGTCTTCACAGGGGACGGCCTTCCCGTCCCGCGTCGACGACCGTAGTCGGGAGGGGTGTGCGTCATGAGAATCACGCTGGCGGTGCACATCGCGGCGGGCACGGTGGGCCTCGTGGCCGGGTACGTCGCGCTCTACGCGGCGAAGGCGGGGACGCTCCATCGCAGGAGCGGCATGCTGTTCGTGTACGCGATGCTGACGATGTCGCTCGGCGGCGTCGCGATGGCCGTCGGGCAGAACGTCGCGCCCGCCGTCAACGTCCCCGCGTCGCTTCTCACCTCGTACCTCGTGATCACCGCGCTGACGACGGTGCGGCCGTTCGCCGATCGACGCCGGTGGCTCGCGGTCGGCGCGACGCTCGTCGCGTTGGGCGTCGGCGCGACGATGGTCGCGTTCGGCGCGGAGGCGATCGCGAACGGCGGCAGGAGAAACGGCATGCCGGCGTTCCCGTTCTTCCTGTTCGGCGTCATCGCGCTGGTCGGAGCGGCGGGCGATTTCCGCGTGATGCGATCCGATCCGCTTGCGGGTGCGTCCCGTCTCGCGCGGCATCTCTGGCGCATGTGCACGGCGCTCTTCATCGCGGCGCTCTCCTTCTCCGTGCAGGCCGCGAAGCTGGTTCCGAAGTCGGCGCGCATGCCCGGCATGTTCGCGCTGCCGGTCGTCGCCGTCGTCGCGACGATGATCTACTGGCTGTGGCGCGTCCGCAGAACGCGCGCCCGGCGCCCCATCGCGCTTCGCGCGGCCGCGGAGGCGGCGTAGCGGAATTCTCCTTGCTGCGATCTCCGCAGCACGGCGTTTTGCGCGATTTTCGGCGTGTTTTGCGCCGAGAGCGCGTCAGAACCGTCAGTTCACGATCAGATTCGTGGCTGGCGATCGCGCGGCTGGATGCGCGCGGACGCCGTGACGGACTACCCGCAGGAGGGGATCATGATTCGCCGAGCAATGGCCGTCGTCGTCGCGCTCACGCTCAACCCGGCGCTCGTTCGCGCGCAGGATACGGTGTTGACCGTCACCGTGCCGTCGGCCGACGTCTTCAAGGGACCGAGCAACGTGACGCCGGTGGTCGGCCACGCGTCGCACGGCGCGGTGCTGCCGGTCTCGCGCAATCTCGGGAGCTGGGTGAAGATCGCCTGGCCCGCCGCGCCTGACGGGGTCGGCTACGTGCACGTGACGATGGGACGCCTTGGGCCAGCGAAGGCGGATGCGCCGGCGCGAACCACTGCGTCGCGGGCGTCGGCTGGCGCAGCGCCGCCCGCGAGGACGCCGGCGCCCGTGCGCACCGCGGCACCGGCGCGCGTCGCGCCGCAAGTGCCGGCGGCCGTCGCGCCGCCGAGCCACGTCCTGGGCGTCGGCGGACTCGTCGGATCGATGAGCAGCTTCGGCGCAAGCGTGCGCGCGTGGCACGACAACCGCCTCGGGATTCAGCTCGGCCTCACGCGCGACGCGATGACGAGCGCCGGCGACACCTCGCGCGTGACGTCGGTGCAGTTCGAGCCGAGCGTGATGTACGCGTTCTTCGATCGCGTGGGCGACTACGTGTGGATCCGGCCGTACGCCGGCTCGGGCGTGAGCTTCCGCAATCAGACGTTCAGCGCCGCGCCTGGCGATCCGGCGGCGATCTCCGAGAGCGGCGTGGGATTCCGCGTGTTTGGCGGCACCGAGCTGACCTTCGCCAGCGCGCCGCGATTCGGCGTCAGCGCCGACGTCGCGTACCGCCGATTCCCGACGCCCTTTGCGGGATTCGAAGCGAGCCCGCTCAGCGTCTCGATCGCCGCACACTGGTACATCAAGTAAGAAGAACGCAGAGTTGGCAGAGGCCGCGGAGACGCAAAGACGATGCGGCTTCGCGGCCCTTCGCGGCCCTTCGCGGCTCCGCGGCCTTTGCCTCCTTTGCGTTCTCGCCGTTCACTGGTGCCGGAGCGCGGTGAGCGGATTGGTCCGCGCGGCGCGCCACGCCGGCACGAGCGTCGCGACGATCACGCAGCCCAGCACGATCGCGAGCGCGCGCGCGAACGACACGACGTCCGTCGCGCTGACGCCGAAGAGCAGGCTGTCGAGCAGGCGGCTCGACCCGAGCGCCGCCGCGACGCCGAGGCCCGCGCCAATCGCCCCGAGCCGCAGCCCGCGCGACACGAACGCGAACACGACGGACCACGCCGAGGCGCCGAGCGCCATGCGGATCCCGATCTCGTGCGTGCTCTGCTTGACGACGTAGGACACCAGACCGTAGGTGCCCATCGCGGCGAGCGCGAGGCCGGCGGCGCCGAACACGAAGAGCATCGCCGCCGTCAGATCGAACAGCAGCAGCGCGCCGCGCAGCAGCCCGCTCATCGGCCGCGCGTAGAGGATCGGCAGCTCGGCGTCGAGCGCCGTCACGTGCGCGCGCGCCGCCTCGACGAGGCGATCCACCGGCGCCGAGCCGCGCGTGTGCAGCACCATCCGCGACAAGTACGCCTGGAAGAACGGCAGGTACACGTACGGCCGCGGCGACTCGTTGATGCGTGAGTACTTGACGTCGGCCGCGACGCCGATGACGGTGCGCCACGCGCCGTCGCCGGCGCGGACGCGCTTGCCGATCGCGCTCGCCGCGCCGCCCCAGAACCGCTGCGCGAACGTGTTGTTGACGACGATGGCCGGCGCCGCGCCTTCGTCGTCGCGATCCTCGAAGCCGCGGCCGGCGAGCATGGCGATCCGCAGCGTGCGGAAGTAGTCCGGGCCGATCGTGTTCGATCCGAACGTCAGATCCTCGCCGCGGCGCGGCTCGTAGCCCTCGACCGACACGCGCTGCGGCCGCGTGTCGAGGAACTGCAGCGGGTTGAACGCGGCGAGCGTGGCCGACTCGACGCCCGCGTCGGCGCGCGCCGCGTCGAGCAGCTTGCGATAGAAGACGCGCCCCCGCGCCTCGTCGTACGCGTTCTGCCGGACGTCCATCGCAATCGACGTCGCGTGGCTCGCGTCGAAGCCCGGATACGCGCGCCGCGCCGCCTCGACGCTGCGCGTCGCGAGGCCGGCGCCGACCAGCAGCAGCAGCGACACCGCCACCTGCGCGACCACGAGCCCCGCGCGCAGCCGCCCTCGCGACGCGCCGCGCGGCGAGGCGTCCTCGTTGATCACCGTCACGAGATCGACGCGCGAGCTCTGGAGCGCCGGCACGAACCCGGATGCCACCGCGCTCGCGCACGCGACGAGCGCGGCGAAGGCGATGACGAGGCCGTCGACGCCGACGTTGAAGAAGACGCGTTCCGGCAGCGCGAGCCGCTCGGCGTACTCGACGAGCACGGGGATCGAGCGCCGCGCGAGCAGGATGCCGAGGAGCGCGCCCGGCACCGCGAGCACGAAGTTCTCGACGAGCAGCAGCCGCACGATCCGCGTCCGCGTCGCGCCGAGCGCGAGGCGCACCGCGATCTCGCCGCGCCGCGACAGCCCGCGCACCAGCACGAGCCCCGCGATGTTCGCGCACGCGATGAGCAGGACGAGCAGCCCCATCGCCGCCAGCACGATGAGCGTCGGCAGCATGATGGCCGGCGCGCCGTTCGGCGTGCGCCAGAACGGCACGACGCGCAGCCGCTGCATGACGTCGCCGACGGGCCGCTCGCGCGCAAGCGCCGTCCAGAGCGCGTCGGTCTGCGCCGCGGCGTTCGCGGCGCTCACGCCCGGCAGCAGGTGGCCCTGCGGGTAAAAGAGCCCCGCGCGGCGATCGGCGAGGATGCCCGACGCTGCCGTCTCCCGGCTGCCGAACCTGAAGCCGAGCTGCGGCGCCATCATCACCGGGATGAACAGCTCCACGTCGTACACGACCGTCGTGCCATGGAACATCGGATCGGCGACGCCGACGACCGTCAACGGAAAATTGTTGATCTCGAGCGTCCTGCCGACGATCTCCGGATCTGCCGCGAAGTCGCGCCGCCACAGGCCGTCGCTGATCACGACGACGGGATGGCGGCCCGGCGCAATCTCGTCCGACGGGAGGAGCGTGCGGCCGCGCTCGGCGCGCACGCCGAGGATCTGGAAGTAGTTGCCGGTGACGATCTCGCCCCACACCTGGCGCGCGCCGCGGCCTCTGCCCAGATTGACCGTGCCGACGGTCGTGCCGAACAGACCGCCGAACGCGCCGTCGTGATCGCGAAGGTACTGGTAGTCGGGATACGAGACGGCGAGCGACCGGCCGGTGCTCGTCTCGCCGAAGATCACGGTGAGCTGCCCCGATCGTTCGACGCCGGCGATCGGGCTGAGCGCGATCCCCTTGAGCATCGTGAACACCGCGGCGTTCACGCCGATGCCGAGCGTGAGCACGGCGACGACGGTGAGCGCGAACACCGGGTTCTTCGCGAGCGCGCGCACGGCGTGCCGCACGTCGCTCGCCCGGTCGTGCAGCGCGTCGATCCACCACGGCGTCCAGACGCGGCGCGCCGCTTCGGTCGTGAGCGTGACGTTGCCGAAATCCTTGAGCGACGCGAGGCGGGCGCTCCGATCGTCGGCGCCCTCGGCGCGGCGCTCGTCGGCGGCGATCGCCAGGTGCGCGCGGATTTCGTCGCGGAAGTCGTCGTCGTCGAGGCGGCCCGGCTTCAGGCGGCGGAGCCACGCGATCGCGCGGTCGATGATGGTCATGGTGAGTGAGCGTCCCAGGCTATAGAAAGTCTATAGCCTGAGACGTAGACCGTCTATGTCCGGTTCCACGATCGTGTTGATCACCGTGCCGTTCATCCTCTGGACTCCCGCGGCGTTCTGGCGCGCCGTCGTCGAGTTCCAGTTCATACAACCGTTCAGGATCGACGCGCTCAGCCACCTCGTGTGGATGCACAACGGGCTGCCGCTGCGGAGTCTCGTGCGGTGGACGCCGTTCGCGCTGGCCGTGCCGGCCACGGCGTTCGCAGGCGTTCTACAACTACTACTACTTCGCCGCGGCGACGGCGTGGTGGGCGGCGGCGGCGGCGGGCTCACGAACAGCGCCGGCCGGAGGGCCGGCACAACGTGAAAGCGGCGTTACGCGCGA
>QHWK01000854.1 GCA_003223775.1 Acidobacteriota bacterium | reverse complement strand
CCTCGACGCTCGGGGGCCGGCCGTGGCGCATAAGCGGTTGTTTATCGCAGGATTCGGCGCTCTCGCGCAAGCCGAGCGGTCCAGTATTGTGATCGACCCACGAATTCTGTGCGCGACAGAATTGCGAATCCTCCCCCGCATTGTGTGATTCGGAGCGCCCGAACGGCAAATTTTCGCAGGCGGCGCAGTCGCCCGGCAACGGCACAATTTCCGCATCCCCGGCGGGTATGGAACCAGCCTCTGCACACGTTGGCGCGCCAGCGCCACAGCCCTTCACGGACGGTCTTGGCGTGCGGCGGCGGACGTCCGATCCAGTGCGGCACGAGCCGATCGAGCTCCTGTGCCTGCGCGGCGAGCTGACGTCGGTCCCCTCCTTCGAGTTCGCGCTGCGCGAGCGCGTCAGCCATCTGAGCACGTTCCGGCACGGCTGCTACGCGCACGTCCGCAGCGTCGAACGGCTCAAGAATCCGCCGGCGGCGCTCGTCCTCGTCTCCGACGTCACCGCCGGCGTGCGCCTCTCCGAGGTGCTCACGTTCGCCGAGCATGCGACCGTGCCGCTCGACATCGACGCGGCGCTCTGCCTGCTGCGGCAGATCGTGCCCGCGGTGGCGATGCTGCACGAAGAGGCGCGCGACGTCGCGCACGGCGCGATCGCGGCCGAGCGGATCGTCGTCACGCCGGCCGCGCGCATCGTGATGGTCGAGCACGTGCTCGGCGCCGCGCTCGGCGAGCTGCAGTTCTCGCGCGAACGCTACTGGAAGGAGCTGCGCGTGGCGCTGCCCGGCACGGGCGGGCCCGCGTCGTTCGATCATCGCTCTGACGTCGCGCAGCTCGGCGCCGTCGCGCTCTCGCTGATCCTCGGACGCCCGCTCGCCGACGACGAGCTGCCCTCGCGGCTCGGCGAAGTCGTCTCGTCGTCGTGGGCGATTTCGGCGCGCGGCGGCCTCGAGCCGCTGCCGGCCGGCCTGCGCGCGTGGATCATGCGCGCGCTGCAGCTCGATCCGCGTGAGTCGTTTGCGTCCGCGGTCGACGCGCACGAGGAGCTCGAGCGCGTCCTCGGCGACAGCGACTACATGGCGGCGCCATCCGGCAGGCGGATCCTTCGCCCGCGCCGATGCCGGCCCGCGAAGCTGCGCCGATTGCCTCGTCGCCGACACCGTCGTCGCCGCGGCCGGCCAGTGCGCCGTACGTCGAGGCGTACTCCGGCCATCCGCTCGCGGGCGTCCACGCGCCGCACATCAAGCCGGCGGACATCAAACCGGCGGACATCAAGCCGGCGGAACGAGGCGTTCGTCCGTCGGAGATTCTGCGGCCTGCGGAGCCGAAGCCGGCCGCCGCCGAGCCCGCGCCCTACGTGTCGCCGATCGAGCAGACGTTCGGAACGACGAAGACGGCGACGGATCACAAGGCTGCCGACTTCAAGACGCCGGAGGCGAAGCCCGCCGACGTCAGGACGCCGGACACAAGGACGCAGGATCACAAGCCGACGCCGGCGCCGGCGCGCTCGATCGCGCCGCCGATCGATTTCTCCTCGTTCTCCGAGCCGGTCGACGAGGACATGTTCAAGACGCCGGCGGCGAGCCGCCGGTGGTGGCCGGCCGTGGCCGCCGTAGTCCTGGTCGCGCTCGCGGGCATCGCAGTGCCGACGGTACGGCGCATGGTGTCGTCGCCACCGGTGGCCACCGACGGCACGCTCAGCGTGACGACGAATCCTCCGGGCGCGCACCTCTTCGTCGACGGCGTCGAGCGCGGCGTGACGCCGACCAACGTCGCGCTGAAGCCGGGGCCGCATTCGCTCGAAGTGCGCGGCGACGGTGCGCCGCGCCTGCTGCCGATCACGATCACGGCGGGCGCGCAGCTGTCGCAGTACCTCGAGCTGCCGAGAGCGGCGGCGGCGGTCGGACAGCTGAACGTCCGCACCGAGCCCGCCGGCGCGCGCGTGAGCATCGACGGCGTGTCGCGCGGCGCCGCGCCGGTGATGGTCTCCGAGCTCGCGCCCGGCGAGCACACGGTCGTCGTCGAGAGCGACCTCGGCACCGTGAAGCAGACAGTGACGGTCGAAGCGGGCGTCACCGCATCGGTGACCGTGCCGCTCGCGGCGGCCGAAGGCGCGCCGGTCTCCGGCTGGCTCTCGGTGTCGGCGCCGTCCGACGTGCAGATCTTCGAGAACAAGCGGCTCGTCGGCTCGAGCCAGACCGATCGCCTGATGGTGACGGCGGGCCGCCACGAGCTCGAGATCGTCAACGAGACGCTCGGCTACCGCGCCGTGCGGACCGTGCAGGTCGCCGCCGGCAAGGTGACGCCGGTGAAGATCGAATTCCCGAAGGGGACGATCGCGCTGAACGCGCTGCCGTGGGCGGAAGTGTGGGTCGACGGCGAGAAGGTCGGCGAGACGCCCATCGGCAATCTGCAGGTGACGATCGGCACGCACGACGTCCTGTTCCGTAATCCCGACCTGGGCGAGCTGCGTCAGAAAGCGACGATCACGCTGACTGAGCCCGCGCGGCTCAGCGTCGATCTGAGGAAGAAATGAGATCGCCGTTTTCGTCCGCCTGCCTGGGCATGGTGCTCGCCGGCGTCGTGATCGTCGCGCCGGCGGCGCGCGCGCAGGACAGCGACATCGCCGCGGCGCGCGACCTCTACGCCTCGGCGGCGTACGACGATGCGCTCGCGCTGCTGAACCGGCTGCACGCGTCGGATCGCCCGCCGGCCGAAGCGAAGATCATCGAGCAGTACCGCGCGTTCTGCCTGCTCGCGCTGGGGCGCGCGGCCGACGCGGACAAAGCCATCGAAGCGGTCGTCACCGCGGAGCCGTCCTATCACCCGTCCGACAGCGACGTGTCGCCGCGCATCCGCAACGCGTTTGCCGACGTGCGGCGCCGGATGCTGCCGGTGATCGTCCAGCAGAAATACGCGCAGGCGAAGGCGGCGTACGAGCGGAAGGAGTGGGCCGCCGCGGCGTCCGGCTTCAGCCAGGTGCTCGTGACGATCGCCGATC
>QHWK01000853.1 GCA_003223775.1 Acidobacteriota bacterium | reverse complement strand
CGATGTGAGGCAAGGCAGCACGACCGCGGCAAGAGGAGCTTTGAGGCAATGACGCAACTCGACAGCGACACGCTTAACGTATGGGTCGGAAAAAGCGAGACGAGTGACGACACTATCGACGCGCGGCCGCTCGTGCTTCTGTCAGCGACGCTCGACCGCGACGACGCTGCGCCGCGCGCCGGAGATGCCGTGCCGCCGCTTTGGCATTGGCTGTATTTTCTGCCGGCGTATCGCCAATCCGAAGTCGGCCCCGACGGACACGCAAAGCGGGGAGGCTTCCTGCCGCCGGTGCCGCTGCCGCGGCGGATGTGGGCAGGCAGCCGGATCGAATGGCATCGGCCGCTCGCGGTCGGCGCCACGGCCACGCGCAGATCGCGCATCGTATCGGTGGCGCCGAAGCGCGGGCAGAGCGGCGAGCTCGTGTTCGTCGTCGTGCGGCACGAAATCTCGGCCGCCGGCGGCCTGGCGTTGACCGAGGAGCACGACATCGTCTATCGCGATCTGGCGCCTGCAGATCAGGAGCGGGGGAGAACGCACCCCACGCCGCCCGCCGCGTGGACGCGGCGCATCGTTCCCGATGACGTCCTGTTGTTCCGCTACTCGGCGCTTACTTTCAACAGCCATCGCATCCATTACGACCGCCGCTATGTGACCGAGGTCGAAGGCTATCCGGGCCTGGTCGTCCACGGGCCGCTGCTCGCGACGCTGCTGGTCGACCTGCTGCGGCGCCATCGGCCCGATGCGCTGCTTCGCCGTTTCGAATTCCGTGCCAACAAACCGCTGTTCGATGTCGCGCCCTTCGACGTCTGCGGGCGCCCCGAGGATGACGGCCGCGTTTCGCTCTGGGCGCAAGGGCCGGACGCCGCAGTCGCGATGAGCGCGGTGGCGACGCTTGCCTAGCGCGACCGACGAAGCACGTGAGTTCGCAATTGACCATGCGGCCGCTCGACGGCATCGTCGTCGTCTCGCTCGAGCACGCGATTGCGGCGCCGTTCTGCACGCGGCAGCTCGCGGATCTCGGTGCGCGCGTGATCAAGATCGAGCGCCCCGGCGTCGGCGATTTCGGAGCCTTACCCTCGATCTCAAGCAGGAGCGCGCGCGGGACGTTCTGTCCAAACTGATCGCGCGCGCCGACGTGCTGGTGCAGAATCTCGCGCCCGGGGCCGCCGACCGGCTTGGCCTCTCGGCGGCAACGCTGCGGCCGAGGCACCCGCAGCTCGTTGTATGCGACATCTCCGGCTACGGCGCCGACGGGCCATATCGCGACAAGAAGGCTTACGATCTGCTGATTCAGAGCGAAGCCGGTTTCCTGTCGGTGACCGGAACGCCCGAGGATCCCGCGAAAGCCGGCTGCTCGATCGCCGACATCGCGGCGGGCATG
>QHWK01000034.1 GCA_003223775.1 Acidobacteriota bacterium | reverse complement strand
TCGCGCGCGACCTTCGACAGGCCGACGATCTCGCCGGCGGCGTTTCGAAGCGGTGAGACCGTTATGGAAACGTCGACCAGCGTTCTATCTTTTCGCTGGCGGATCGTGTCGTAGTGCTGGACGCCGTGGCCGCCGCTGATCCGCTGGAGAACCTGCTCCTCCTCCGCGCGTCGACTCGGAGGAATCATGGTCTCGGAGGCGGACTTGCCGAGGACCTCGAGCGCCGTGTACCCGAAAAGCGCCTCCGAGGCGCGGTTCCACGACGTAATGGCTCCGTCAAGAGACTGGCTGTAGATCGCCAGATCAGACGACTCGATGATGGCGGCGAATCGGAGGGCGGCTTTGTCAGGGCCTGTTCGTGGCTCATGGCCGTCGCCTCGGCCTGGCAGAACGGAAGGCAAGAGCATCATCCTGCCGAGCGGTCGTCCGAGACGGAGGCCTCGGGGTCATCACATGTGAACGTGAGCACATTGATGTGCCCGCTTGGGCTGGAGCTGATCGGTATAGCGTCCCCGTGAGTCCCGAGCGCACATGGCTCGAGTGAAACGTGATCTCAAAAATATCTCGCACGCATCGGTCTTACTTTGTGTAAGATTGACGTGTGCTGGCGAAGAAGGAACGGCTCATTCTGGAGCTGCTCGTGTCGCGAGGAGCGATGTACGGGCTGCAGTTCGTCGAGCGGTCCGAAGGCGCGCTCAAGCGAGGCACCGTCTACGTGACGCTGGGCCGAATGGAATCGAAGCGCCTCATCGAGTCCGAGCAGGCGGCGCCCGAGCCGGGCGCGATCGGATTGCCGCGCCGGATCTATCGTCCGACGCCTCTGGGTGAGCGGACGCTCCGTGCGTGGACGACGTTCATGCGCGACGTGGCGTGGGAGGTGAAGCCATGAGGCGATCGACCGATTCGCCGCGTGCACCCGGCACGATGCTGCTCGAGATCGCGCCGCTGCTCTTCAACGAGGCGTTCATCTCGGCTGTCGTCCGGCCGACGATCGCCGATCTCCAATCCGAATTCGCCGCGGCAGGACCCCGTCGCGTGAAACGTCTGCGCGCGCGGTGGCGCGGCTACCTGGCCTTCTGGACGCTGATCCTCGTCGCGCCGTTCGCGTCGTGGACCGATGACGCGCCCCGCGCCGCAGGCGGCCGCGCCGCCGTGGTCCCCGTCATCGTCGCGCTCTTCATGATTGTGACGCTCGGCGCCTGGACGGCGGCCGTTGCGGCCGCAGCGGCGCTGGTTGCGGTCCTGATTCACGCGTGGTACGAGCGGCACCCGTGCGAGCTGGCCGCTCCATCCGATGCGGTGTGGCGCTCGCCGCAAATCAACTTCTCGTCGACGGAGGTCGCCGGCAATATCGGCGGGCTGATCTTCGTGGTGGGCAGCGTGATGATCGTGTCGCTTGGCGTCCCGGCGATCTTCTGGTTTTTGTGTGCCGGCACCGTCGCCGCCTGTTTTCTCGCGTGGGGCCTCGTTGCGTGGCACGCGCGAGCGGAGGACTGGACATGCGCGGCACGGCGGCCGCGTCAGTGGTTGTAGCCTCCACCAGGCTATAGACTCTCTACCGCCCAAGGGCATAGACTGTCTATAGATGACTCTTCATTCGTCACGACCCGACGCGCGCGCCGACCTCGTGCACGGCACCCTCGACATGTTGATCCTCCGGACGCTGCTGTGGGGACCGCAGCACGGCTACGCGATCGGACACACGATTCGCTTGCAGTCATCCGACGTGCTGCAGGTGGAAGCGGGGTCGCTGTATCCCGCCCTGCAGCGGCTCGCGAAGAAAGGCTGGGTGACCTCGAAATGGGGCCAGACCGACGCCAACCAGCGCGCCAAGTTCTACCGGCTCACCCCCGAGGGCAAGAAACAGTTCCTTCGCGAGGAGTCGCGGTGGACCGAGCTGGTGAACGCCATCGGCCAGGTCCTGAACCCGGCGGCCGCGCCGGGAAACAAGGAGTAAGCGTTGTGAGATCTGCAGCGCTGCTCGTCGCTTTCGTCACCATCGTCGTTGGCGTAGCGGGGTTCGTGTCGCCCGATAGCCTGACGACGGCTCGACGGCTGTACTTCGCGACGCCTGTTCGACTATATGCGGCCGGCGCTGTTCGCGCGGCCATGGGGCTCGTGGTGATCCTGTGTGCCCCGCGCTCTCGTGCGCCAAAGACGCTGCGCGCATTGGGAGCCGTGATGTGCATGCAAGCACTCGTGGCGATGCTCCTCGGGCCTGATCGCGCGCGAGAGGTCCTTGAATGGGAGACGATGCAGGGAACCGCGCTCCTGCGCGTCGGGGCCGCGGTCGCGGTAGCAGCCGGGGGCTTCGTAGCGTTTGCAGTTTCTGGCCATCGTCCTGATTTGAGTGATGGGATTCTTCGCCCTTACAGGAAGCCACTTCGCGGCCGGCCGTGAAGCTGTCCGACGACCCGCCGACATTCGACCGGCGAGCGACTATCGCGTGACAGCGGATGCTCTTTCGGCCTGCCACGCGACCTCTGTCATGTCGGCAGTGCGCATGCCGTGAAACGGCACGATAGTCGCCACGCCGAGATTCAGGCGCTTCACACCCGTTGCGACGACCATATCGCCCACGATCGATTGGTCGATCCACGTCTGGACGCGGTCAACCACCGCGCGCGTTCAGGTGACCCGTCATCTTGTACTTGCCGCGAATGACGAACGAGACATCGACGCCGTCGCCGGACTCCGCGACCGCTGCATGATTCGCGATTGCGGCCTTGAGGAAGCCCTGTGGCGTGGCCCAGAGCATGAGCAGGCACGGGATACTGCTCGCCAACGCCGGGGCTGTCTGGGGTGAAGCCCCTCCGGCTTCTGGAGGCGTACAGGGGCAGGTGGGCAGTGCGCCTGCCGACGGATCCGTGCCGTGCGCGATATCCCATGCAACATCCCCGACAACCACCTGCGTCTGGCGCAATTCACCGGTGAACGGCACGCCGCCGCCACGCGGCATCGCCGTGCCCATCTCGCGCACGAGATCGAGTTGCATGCTGACGCGGTCGTTGATCAATCCGTCGAACAATTGCCGGCGCGACATCGCATTGGTGTGCGCGAGTACCAGCGGTACAGCCAGGCGTCACACATGGCAAACGGACGCTTCTGGCTCATTCCACTCGGCGTCGGCGGGCCGATCCTCCGCGCCGCCGCGGCATTTCGGGCATCGTCTCTCGGCCTGCCTCTTCGCCGCTCGCGTCCGGTGTACATCGCCGCCGCGCTTGGCGTGGCCCACGCGCTCTCGACGGTCAAGGCGGCCGGAATCAACCTGGCGATCGCGCCGTGGCAGCCGCCCGAACGCCAGATCACGGACGAAGCGACGCTGAGCGATGTGCTTCGCCGCTTCGAGCGCTGGCAGGCGCTGCGGGCGACGCTGCAGTTTCTGACGTTCACGGCGGGAGTCTGGGCGCTCGCTGCGAACGAGGGCGGAAACGTCGCGCACACACTGAAAGCGCAATGAACCGAACGCTATCCCGTCAGGGCCAGCGTCTGTTGCAAATCGGGATGGTGTTGCTCGATCGCGTCACCGGTCTGATGAATTCTGAAGCCAGCTGAACATGAGGCCCGACTTCTATGGCCACAGTGCAGGTTCGCTACATCGTACCCCGCGCCTGCATTCGCGATGCTCACGCGCGGGGACTTGCGCCTCGTGCTGAGCGCGCCGAATCCGTCGGCGGGAGGCGGCCAGCCGATGCCCGATGGTCGGCAGCAAGAGCCGGGCGGGTGGAACCGATTCGCGATCGAGGTCGATGATCTGGAGAGGATGGTCGAACAGCTGCGGAGGGCTGGCGCCAGATTCCGAAACGACGTCGTCGTTGGTGTCGGCGGCAAACAGATTCTCGTCGAGGATCCGTCAGGAAACCCGATCGAGTTGTTCCAGCCCACGAGGCCTGAAGCGCGTCTCGAGTCCGCGGCGACTCGCGAAGCGCGGTGATGAGCGCGCGCGCAGTCGGCAAACGTGAAGTGCGTGATCCTTCAGCCGTGACAGCGGCACGTTACATCGGCGGAAGCGGGACGCGATCGAACTGGCATTCGCGGCAGGCGGAACGATGACGATTCCCAGCCAGGCGATCGGTGATCTCGCGGATGCACCGCCCTCGATTCTCAGTGCGGTCACCGTTTCTCCGGCCGCCGACGCTCTCGCGTGGCGCACGCTCGGCGTCGACATCTATATCCCCGGACTGCTGGAGCATGTGTTCGGAACACGGTTTCTTATGGCCGCTGTCGGAAGCGCAGCTCAGACGTCCACTCCATCGTCGATGAAAGAACTGACGTTCCTCACCCGCGAAGGATGCGTCAACACGCCGGACATGGTTATAAATCTTGACGATGCGCTGAAGGGGCTCGGCTGGCCGAATGACTATCAGTACGTCGACATCGGAAAGCTGGGGAAAACGGACGTTCGTGGTCGCCATTCTCGGTACGACCGCCTTCGGAGTTCAAAGATTATTTGAGCTGGTCAGCTCGCAAGGTGAGGTGAGCGTCCGGGAACGTGGCCGCGAGCAGCCGCAGCATTGCGCCGCACGCCGCGCCGTGGTGTTTTTGCGGATGGTCGACGAGATAGAACTGGCGTTCCGGCAGTGGCAGCGCGAGCCGCAGTGAAACCAGCCGACGCGATTTCAGCTCTTCCTCGACAGTCGATTTCGAGACGATGGCGATCCCCAATCCGGCCATGACGGCCCGTTTGACGGCGTCGGGACCGTCGAACGTCATGGTGTTCGACAGGATCAGGCGATGACGGTGGATCCAGCTATCGAGCTCCCGTCGGGTGGCCGACCCGACTTCGCGAAGAATCCAGCACGGACGTTCGAGGTCCGCTCGCCGCAGCGGTTCGCGCCCGCTCACGACCGTCGTCGGCGCCCGCACGGCGATCCAGCGATCGCGTCCCAGTAGTTGGGCCCGTAGTTCCGATGTCGGCGGCCGTCCCGCCAGGACGGCCATGTCGAGATCGTTGCGGATGACCCGGTCGGCGATCTCGTCGACCGCGCCGATCTGAAACTGCAGATCGAACGTCGCATGCGCGGCTCGATACTTCACGAGCAATGGCGGGAGAAGATAGAGGCCCGGAGTCGCCGTGGCGCCGAGCCGAATTCTGCCGACGGCTCCGGTGCTCACCTCGTGCATGCGCTCCCGGGCGCGATCGACGGCCGCGAGAATCCGCCGCGCCTCTTCGAGCATGACGTCGCCGGCCACCGTGAGGGAGACCCGCCTGGCCGCGCGGTTCAACAGCTTCGCCCCGACGGCCGCTTCGAGCTGCGCGATCTGGTGCGACACGGCCGGTTGCGAAAGATTGCAGAGGCTCGCGGCGCGCGCGAAGTGTCGCAACTCGGCGACGGCCACGAAGGTCTTCAGCTGTGCGAGGTTCATTAATTCAGAGTATCTATCACGAAGATTCTATCATTTCATTTGACGAATCAGAGCACGCCGCCTATCGTCGACGCTGACAGGAGAACGCCTGATGACCCTTGCATGCCCCGTCGATCTGGACAGGCTCCGGCTCCGCCGCGAGGTGCAAGACATGTATGCGCGCGTGGCTGCGGCACCGGACGGCGCCTATCACTTCCATCGTGGACCGAGTTACGCGGCCACGATGCTGGGGTACGACGCCACGGAGCTCGCCGCGCTTCCGGCCTCTGTGACGCATCCCTTTGCGGGGGTGGGGAACCCGCACGCGATCGCGCCGCTGCCCATTGGCGCACGCGTCGTCGACATCGGGTCCGGCGGAGGCACCGATCTGCTGCTGGCCGCGCGCCACGTCGGATCGGCCGGGCGCGCGATCGGCATCGACATGACCGCCGCGATGCGTGAGGTGGCGCGAGCAGGCGCTCAGGAATGCGGGTTGACGAACGTCGAAGTGCTGGAAGCGGACGCCACGAGCCTTCCGATTGAGGATGGCTCCGTCGACGTCGTGGTTTCGAATGGCGTGCTGAACCTCGTCCCGGAGAAAGAGCGCGCCTTCGCCGAGATCGCGCGAATCCTGAGGCCGGGCGGCCGATTGCAGATCGCGGACATCGTGACGGGCGTCGAGTTGTCGGAAGACATCCGGCGCGACATCGACTTATGGACGGGTTGAATCGCAGGCGCTCTGCCGGCGGCAGAGCTCGTCGATGCGTTGACGGCGGCCGGATTCCGTGATCTGCAGATCACCCACCAGTACGAGTGCTTCAAGGGAACGACGAAGGAGAGGACGGCCCAGAAGTTCGGCGTGATCGGCGTCAACGTCTCGGGAGTGCGGGCGTGATCTTCCGGCAGTTCCTGCATCAGGACCCCGGCGGTGCTTCGTATCTCCTGGGGTGCGGTGGTCACGCGATGTGTGCGGTCGTCGATCCCGTCGAGGAGATCGAGCCGTACCTTCGGGCCGCACAAGACACGCGGATGGCGATCCGGTACGTGTTCGACACGCACGTGCATGCCGATCATCTCTCTGGAGGGCGACGACTGGCGGAGCGGGCCGGTGCGACGTATCTGTTGCACGAGTCCGTTGCAGGGAGTCCCGGTGCCGGTGTCACCAACGGTCAGCAGATTGAAATGGGGAATGTGGTGGTCGAGGTGCTGCACACCCCGGGTCACACACCCGAGCACATTTCCCTGCTCGTCACCGACAAAACGCGAGGTCCCGAGCCCTGGATGATTCTGACCGGCCACACTCTGATGGTCGGCGACATGGGCCGGACCGAACTCGCCAGTCGCGCG
>QHWK01000852.1:3360-4945 GCA_003223775.1 Acidobacteriota bacterium | reverse complement strand
GAGGATCTCAAGAAGGTGTTCGCCTACATCGACGAGCACATCGACGACCACGTCGTGAGCCTGCAGAAGTGGATTCGCCAGCCGAGCATCTCGAACAGCGGCGAAGGGATTCCCGAGAGCGCGGAGATGGTGAAGGGCTTCTTCGAGCAGCTCGGCTGCCAGGAGTCGCGCGTCTACGACGTCGGAATCACCGAGTGGGGCGCGCCGGGGAATCCGGTGGTCTACGCGCGCTGCGACGAGGGCGCGCCGCACACCGTCGCCATCTACTGGCAGTACGACACGATGCCGATCACGCAGCCCGACGCGTGGAAGGCGCCGCCGTTCGAGGCGCGCATCGTCGAGCAGCCGCCGTTCAAGAAGGTATTGATCGGCCGCGGCGCGACCAACTCGAAGGGCCCCGAGATGGCGCAGCTCAACGCGCTGCTGGCGATCAAGGCCGTCACGGGCAAGCTGCCGGTCAACGTCGTCTTCGTCGCCGAGGGCGACGAGGAGCGCATGGACGTCGGCGTCCGCAAGTTCGTGAAGGATCATCCGGATCTGTTCAAGAACGTCGACGCGCTGATCGGCGAATCGGGCCAGCAGTCGCCGAGCGGCGGCGGCAGCGTCGGCGGCGGCTCCGAGGGCTGCGTCTACATCGAGCTGACGACGAGCGGGAAGTCGTGGGGCCGCGGGCCGGTGGACTCGGACATCCACGGATCGAACAAGCGGTCGGTGGACAGCCCCGCGTGGCGCCACATCCAGATGCTGGCGTCACTCATCTCGAAGGACGGCAACACGCCGCTCATCAAAGGCTTCCTGGACGGCGCCGAGCCGCTCTCGATGCGCGAGACCGAGCAGCTGAAGACGGCGGCCGCACGCACCGACATGAAGGTGGCGGCGGAGAACCTCGGCGTCGCGCGCTTCATCGCCGACGATCCGTTGACGATGCTGAAGATGGGACGTTACGGCGTGTCGTTCAACATGGACGGCATCTGGGGCGGCAACATGTACGCCGGCGGCGCCGGCGCGATCCTGCCGAACAAGATTACGTCGAAGCACAACATGCGCTACATTCCGAAAATGAACGGCCTCGAGATGGTCAAGCGGATCCGCGAGCAGCTCGATCGCAACGGCTACAAGGACGTCGAGATGAAGATCGTCGGCGACGTGCCGTGGTCGAAGATGGCGTACGACACCGACATCGCGCGCGCGATGACGCAGATGTACGACCAGTTCAACATCCCGCACGGCGAGCCGGCGCAGTACGCGACGATTCTCGGCGGCTACTGGCCGTCGTATCTCTTCTCGAACCAGGAGGTCGGCCAGCGCGTGGCGCCGGTCTCGATGCCGATCGGGATGGGCGGGGCCGGCCACGGCGGCGGCGCGCACGCGGCCAACGAGTTCTACGTGATCGAGGGCGCCGGCAAGGTGTACGGCATGGCGGGCGCGGAGAAGGCGCAGGCGGCGATCTTCTACAACTTCGCGGGGAAGAACGGCGAGGCGCCGTCGCCGCGGAAGACGAACTGACACGCCGAAAAAAGGGGTCGTACCCCTTTTTCGGGAAAAAGGGTACGACCCCTTTTTTCGGGGACACATGGGTAGCGGC
>QHWK01000852.1:0-3280 GCA_003223775.1 Acidobacteriota bacterium | reverse complement strand
GACCGGCGCGTATCGCCTCGACGGCCACGACGTGTCGCGCCTCTCTGACGACGAGCTGTCGGCGATCCGGAACCGGCAGATCGGGTTCGTGTTCCAGGGGTTCAACCTCCTCGCGCGAACCTCCGCGGTCGAGAACGTCGAGCTGCCGCTGCTCTACGCGCACCACACGCGGATCGCGCCGTCCGAGCGGCGCGCGCGCGCGATGGGCGCGCTCGCGGCGGTGGGGCTCGCCGATCGCGCGGGCCACCATCCGAACCAGCTGTCGGGCGGGCAGCAGCAGCGCGTCGCGATCGCGCGCGCGCTGCTCAATGACCCGGCGATTCTCTTCGCGGATGAGCCGACCGGGAATCTCGACAGCCGGACGAGCGTCGAGATCATGGAGATCTTCCAGCGGCTGAACGTGGAGCGGGGCATTACGATCGTGCTCATCACCCACGAACCGCAGGTGGCCGAGTACGGGTCGCGCATCATCCGCTTCACGGACGGGCGCGTTGTGAGCGACGCGCCGAACGACTCGTACCGCGCTGCGTCGGCCGAGCTCTTGGCGGCCGCGCCCCGGCAGACGGGATGACGGGCGCGAGGATAATTAAGAATTGAGAATTTGGAATTAGGAATTCGTCGTCACGTTGTCACGACTGTGGGCGACGAATTCTTACTTCTTCATTCCTAATTCTTAATTGCAGCGAAGGAGCGAGAGTGCCGTTACGATCGAGCTTCACCATCGCCATCCGTGCACTGCGGCGCAACCGGTTGCAGACGTCGCTGACGATTGTCGGCATGACGATCGGCGTCGCGGCGGTGCTCGCCATGATCGCGATCGGCACGGGCGCGGAGGCGGCGATCTCGGATCAGATCCGCGCGGCCGGGATGAACCTGATCGTCGTCACCGCGGGCAACTACAAGGTGAAGTCGACCGACGACTACGGCGGCGGCGCGGTCGAGCCGTCGGCGTGGCACCCGAAAAGGGGTCGTACCCCTTTTTCTTTTCGCCTGATCGCGTTCCATCCTGAAGACGATCCGATGGAGAAGCACGATCACCCGACCGCGCGGCAGCGGCTCGGCGACAGCGAGGCGGGCCTCGGATCGGCGGCGACGCTCACGGCCGCCGACGCCCAGGCCGTCCGCGGCATTCGCGGCGTCCAGTACGTCGCCGAAGGGCTGCACCAGAACGTGCACGTCGTCTCGGGCGAGAAGCGCTGGTTCACGCGCCTCCACGGCACCGACCTTCAGCTGCCGCAGATCCGCCGCGCGTGGACGCTCCGCGACGGACGATTCTTCACCGCGCGCGAGCAGTCGCGCGCCGAGCAGGTCGTCGTGCTCGGCACGGTCGCGGCGGAACGGTTGTTCGGCGCGGACAATCCGATCGGACGCACGGTCGCGATCTGGAAGCAGCCGTTTCGCGTCGTCGGCGTCGTGACGACGACGAGCTGGATGGTGGCGCCCGCCGCCGGCGACGATCAGTTCGACGCCGTCTACATGCCGTTCACGACGGTGCATCACCTCCTCAATCTCGCGAAATTGAACGACATCACGATCACCGCCGCGTCCACCGGCGAGGTGTCGCGCATCATGGCGGACGTCACGAAGCTGCTGCGCGCGCGCCACGGCATCACGGACGAGAAGCCGGACGACTTCACCGTGACGACGCAGGCGCGGCAGGCGCTCGCGAAAGGGGGCATGCCGATGACGGCGCTGCTCGCGTGTATCGCGGGTGTGTCGCTGCTCGTCGGCGGCATCGGGATTATGAACATCATGCTGCTCTCGGTGACCGAGCGGACGCGCGAGATTGGGATTCGCCGCTCCGTCGGCGCCCGCGCGCGCGACGTGCGCGCGCAGTTTGTGGTCGAAGCGGTTGCGCTCAGCCTTCTCGGCGGCCTCGTCGGCATCGCGCTCGGCTTCGCCGCCTCGAGCAGCATCTCGCAGTACCTGCGGTGGTCCACCAGCATCTCGCCGGCGGCCGTCGTCCTGGCTGCTGGCATCGCCGCGAGCGTTGGCATCTTCTTCGGCTGGTACCCGGCGCGCCAGGCGGCGCGGCTCGATCCGATCCAGTCCCTCCGGTACGAGTGAGCGTGCTTCGCACGAGCGCCCGGCTCGCCGTCCGCAGCCTCGGCCGCAACAAGCTGCGCACGCTCCTCACCATGCTCGGCATGATCATCGGCGTCGCCGCCGTGATGACGATGGTCGCGCTCGGCAACGGCGCGGAGCAGAGCGTCGAGCAGGACGTCCGATCGGCGGGCACGAACCTGATTCACGTCAACGCCGGCAACTACACGCGCGGCGGCGAGGAATCGCGGATCGCGACGGGGCTCGGGTCGGCGACGACGCTGACGTCGGAGGATGCCGACGCGATCGGACGGAGCGTGGCCGGCATCAAGGCGTACGCGCCGGGCGTGAGACTCCGCGGCTGGATGATCTCCGGCGCGCACCGCTACTACGGGCAGATCGTCGGCACCGACGTGCCGTTCGCGTCGATGTACGGCTGGCGCTTCGACGAAGGCCGCTGGATCTCCAGAGACGACGTGAGCGGGCGGCGCCCGGTCGTCGTCCTCGGCCGGACGACGCGCGATCAGATCTTCGGCGCCGGCGCGAACGCGACGGGGCAGACGATCGCGATTCACGGCCGCGCGTTCACGGTCGTCGGCATCACCGACACGGCCGACCCCGATCAGATCGAGATGGCGTTCGTGCCGTACACGGCGCTGCAGGACGCGCTCGGCATCGCCTACCTGCACACGATCACGATCGAGGCGGCGCAGGCGGGCGAGGCGTCGCGCATCGCCGCCGACACGACGGCGCTGCTCCGGTCGCGCCACGCCGCGCCCATCAACGCGGCGATGGAGCGGCTGCGGAAGGGCGGGATCACCGGCAATCAGATGCCGCAGAGCGGCACGGGCCTCGGGGCCCCGGACGATTTCACCGTGAAGACGCAGTCGTCCGAGGCGCTCACCAAGGGGCTCTACACGTCGGTCGCGGCGTTCATCCTGGCCAACATGCCGAAGCTGGACGAGGTGAACCTCGCGGAGATGAACGCCACGCTGCAGCGCGCGAGCGCGACGATGACGGCGCTGCTCGCCGGCATCGCGGCGATCTCGCTCGTGGTCGGCGGCGTGGGCATCATGAACATCATGCTGGTGGCGGTGAAGGAGCGGACGCGCGAGATCGGCGTGCGGCGCGCCGTCGGCGCGCGGCGGCGCGACGTCCTGCTGCAGTTCCTCGCCGAGGCGCTGACGCTCAGCGCGGTGGGCGGCGCGATCGGCGTTGCGCTCGGCTTCGCCGCCGC
>QHWK01000033.1 GCA_003223775.1 Acidobacteriota bacterium | reverse complement strand
TACTATCGCGATGGGAAGAGTAACGGCGGCCGTCAGGCTGGCGGACGAAATCTGGATTGCGACGGCGCTGCTGCACCGCGAGCACCCGCGGACGCCGGACTTCAGCTTGAAACAGATCGAAGCCCGCGTAGCCCGTGAAGGACTCGCGAACCGGCGGCGGCCGGGCGTCTACCCGCACATCTCGGTCCATTGCGTCGCGAATCGTCCGCCGAACGGCGGCCGCTACCGCATGCTGTTCGAGACGGCGCCGTCGCGGCGGCGTCTCTTTCGTCCGGGCGACCCGTACCATCCGAAGCGGGAAGGCGGCAAGACGGCGCCGGACCGCGAGCAGATCCCCGCCACGTATCACCCGCTGCTCGATTGGTACGAGCGCGAGTGGGCGCCGGCGTCGCCCGGCGATCCGCTGCTCGCGCTGGCGGCACGACACCGCGATCTCTGGAAGGCGGTCGATCCGGACGACTACGTTCGGCAGCTTCGCGAAGGCTTCGAGTGACGCGCGTTTTCTGGGACACGAATCTGTTCGTCTATCTATTCGAAGGCGGAGAATTCGCGGGGCGCGTCAGGCAGGTGCGATCGAGGATGCTCGCCCGCGGCGACCAGCTGTTGACCTCGGCGTTGACGCTGGGCGAGCTGCTGGTCAAGCCCCGGGAGAAAGGCGACGCGGCCGTTCGCGATCACGAGACCACAATGCGAAGCATCGCGACGATCGTGCCGTTCGATGCCAGCTGCGCGCCGCGGTATGCCGCGATTCGCGCCGACCGCTCGATCAAAGCGCCGGATGCGATTCAGCTGGCGTGCGCGGGAGCCGCCGGCACGGATCTGTTCATTACCAATGACGACCGGCTGTCGAGGAAGCACGTGCCGGACGTGAAGTTCATCACGTCGCTCGAGCGTGCGTATCTGTAGAGGGCACGGCGGCTGGTTGCGATTGAGCTTCGCGGACCATCATGGGATCGTCGCCGACCTCCGTGCCTGGTGGCGTTGGCGTATGCGACACGCCGGCGTGCACATGCCGCCGTTCATCACATACCGCCTGTGCGGAACGGTTGTCTCCCAAGAGGCTGACGGTTGGCGAATTGAGGATGATGAGGGCCGGACCAGGTTCGCACAGCGCACGCGTCGCCGCAATTCAATCTGACGCCCGGTGACCGAGTCGAGATCGAACCGATGGTCAGTTCGTGGGCAGGAGTTCGGTTGACAATTCGGGCTTGGACTGTCCTCCGAAAGTTGAATTGACTTCCTCGATCATCAAACGCCTGTTGTACGAAGTATTTCGTGTCTTCGTGGATCTTCGTGTCTTCGTGATCCCGTCACTCCCCTGCGCCCTACACCGGTCGCTTGCTGGCTGACCGCACCGGCTCGGTCGCCGGCGCGGTCGCGTCCGACCACTCGCGAAAGACGGCGCGCTCGGAACCAAACGCCACCGTCGCTCCGTCTACGAGCGCATGGCGGACTGCGATCCGCGCGCCGTCGACGAACGTCCCGTTGGTGCTCTGCCGATCCTCGATCGTGGCGTGCCCGCCGGCGATCGCGATGTCGGCGTGCGCGCGCGACACGCTGCCCGCGTCGATCCACACATCGCACTCGGGATGGCGCCCGACGACGTTGACGCCTTCGGCAAGCGGCAGGATCGACTCGCGCCACACGAGCCACCAGCGCACGGCCGCGTGCGGGCGCCCAGCCTCGGGCCGGCCCACCACGTCGACGCGGCCGCAGAATCGGTAGCCGCGCCGGGACACGGTCGCGACGTACTGTGGCGACCGCGGATCGTCGCCGAGCGCCTTGCGGATTTCCGCGACGGCGTTGCCGAGGTTGGCCTCGAGCACGACCGCGTCCGGCCACAGCCGATCCTGCAGCTCGGTCTTCGTCACGAGCGCCGGCCGCCGCTCGATCAGGATCTCCAGCAGATCGAACGACTTCGGCGACAGATGGACGCGCTGCCCCTCGCGCAGCAGCTCGCGCGTGGCCGCGTCGAACTCGAACGCGCCGAAGCGCACCCTCGCCCGCGCCCCTGCGGAATCCTTGCGGTTTCCCTGTGACTCGGCCCCGGCCATCTCGTCATAGTAATGGACGCCCGACGTGGAGGAGCGCGCGATGACGCAGACGGCGAAGGCGCCAACCGGCGTGAGCATCTGGAACGCGATGCGCGAAGAGCTGACGCTGAACCTGTATCCGCTGCCGTACACGACGCTGCCGCCGTCGGTCTTCTACGTCTACCTGCACCCGGCCGACTTCGATCGCATCGAAGGCATCGTGCCGCGCCTCGTCGCGGAGCTGCAGCAGGCGCTCGACGACGAGGTCCGGCGAATCAACGAGGGACGCGAGAAGTCGCGCGGCGTGCTGTCGCGGCTGATCGCGCGCGCCGAAGCGCCGCGCATCGAGGCGCCCGCGGCCGGATGGGACATCCACGTCACCGCCGACAGAAACGGCGCGCTGCAGCCGGGCGAGCTCGGGATCGATTCGATGCTGCCGCTGCCGCCGCCGCTCGAGTTCGCCGGGCCGGCGACGACGCGGATCGTGAAGTCGGTGCTGACCGACGCCGGCCGCCGCAGCACGACGATCGAGGTTGCGTCGAACACGGCGGTGGGCGCCGACGCCGCGCACGCGGATCTTCGCGAGCGCGCCACGCTCACCTACGACGACGATCAGGGGCACCACGAGTTCAGCATGTGCAAGGACCAGCTGTCGATCGGCCGCGGCGGCAGCGCCGTGTGGGTGGACGTGCAGCTGTTCGCGCCGCCGCGGATTTCGCGCGAGCATTTCCGGCTTCGACGCGATCGCTCCGGCCGCTTCTTCATTCAGGACGCGAGCCGCTGGGGCACGTCCGTCGACGGCGTGCCGGCGCCGTCCGCCGTCGCCGGCGCCGACGGCGTGCTGCGGCCGGGCGCCGAGCGCGAGATCGCGCCGACGTGCCGCATCGCGCCGCTCCGATGACGACGATCTACACGCTGCACTTCGTCCTGCTCGCGGCGCTCGTCGGCGCCGTCGCGTGGCTCGTCTGGCTCGCGCGGATCCACGACCGTGGCTGACGTGCGCACGATCGCCGGCGTCCCGCTCAGCGCGGCGGCGCGCACCGATCCCGGTCGCGTGCGCGCGAACAACGAGGATCTGCCGCTCATCGATCCGTCGCGCGGCGTCTTCGGCGTCATCGACGGCATCGGCGGCCTCGCGGGCGGCGAAGTGGCGGCGGCCACGGCGCGCGACGTCATCATGCAGCGGCTCGCGCGGCCCGTCGGCACCGACGCCGACCGCGTCCGCGAGGCGATCGCGATTGCGAACAACGAGATCTACAAGCGCGCGGCCGGATCCACCGGGCTCGACGGCATGGGCTGCGTCATCACGCTCGCGATCGTCGCCGACGGACGCGTCACGATCGGACACGTCGGCGACACGCGTCTCTACAAACTGCGTCCCGAAGGCATCCGGAAGCTGACGCGCGATCATTCGCCCGTTGGCGAACGCGAGGATGCCGGCGAGCTCGCCGAGCCCGAGGCGATGCGCCACCCGCGCCGCCACGAAGTGTTCCGCGACGTCGGCACCGTGTACCGCGACAAGGACGAGAGAGGGTTCGTCGACGTGATCGAAGAGCCGCTCGAACCCGACGCGGCGATTCTTCTCTGCTCGGACGGCCTCAGCGACATGCTGCCGACGACGACGATCGCGCAGATCGTCCGCCAGCATGCGGGCGCGCCGCCGCGCGTCGTCGAAGCGCTCGTCACGGCGGCGAACGACGCCGGCGGCCGCGACAACATCACGGTCGTCTACGCCGAGATGCCGCTCTTCGCCGAGCGCATGGGCGGCGCGCTCCTCGATGCGGCGCTCGCGCCAACCGAAGCGCTCGACGCAACCGGGCTCGACGACCGCCGCGCGATCGACGACGCGCCCGCGATCGCGACGGGCCGCGCGCGCCGGGCCGCGCGCGCCGTCGTCTCCAGCCGCGCGACGTGGTTCGCCCTCGGCACGCTCGGCGGCGTCGTCGGCGCGCTCGCGCTCACCGCGTACGTCGCGACGACGCAGGTCCGCGGCGCGAGGACGCTCGTCGTCTCCGCCGACGGCGCGGCGCCGTTCGCGACCATTACGGCCGCGCTCGCTGCGAGCCGCCCGGGCGACGTGGTGCGTGTCGAGCCGGGCGTCTACCGCGAGCAGGTCGCGTGGGCGAGCGGTGCCGACCTCGTCGCGCGCGTGCCCGGCACCGTCACGATCGTTCACAGCGGAGACGGCGGAGCGCCCGTGCTGGCGGTGGCGGGCGCATCGAACGTGCGGATTGCCGGGTTGGCCATCGAGGCGGATTCGCCGCTCGAGGCGGCCGTCCGCATCGCCGCGCCCGCCGCCGCGCTGGAGCTCGTCGAGATAACCGGGCCGATCCGCCGGGCAATCGAGCTGGCCGCCGGATCGTCGGTAACCGTCCGCGGCAGCCGCGTCGTCGTCTCAGGAATCGTGCTCGGCCTGGCGAACGACGGACGCGCGGCCTTCGTCAATTCCGTACTGGTGCACACCGGTCCGGCGGCTCGCGCGGCGATCACGGGCGACGCCGCCGCGCACGTCGTCCTGCAGGGGAACGTGTTCGCCGGCTTCGGCGGCGAGATCGTCGAGGGCGCCTCGCCGGCGCGCCGGGCCGAGCTGACGGCGGGAAACATCGTCGTGCGCACTCCGGAAGGCGGACGCTGATGGCGCGCGAGGACTTCGAGATCGTCGATCAGAAGCCGATTGGACGCGGCCAGTTCGGCACGGTCTTTCGCGCGCGGCGCCGCGCCGACGGCCGCGCCGCGGCGCTGAAGCTGATCCTGCACGACGGCGAGAACGGCGCCGGGACGATCGCGGCCGAGCGGCATGGCGCGATGCTGCAGCAGGCGTTCGCCGCGCGGCACGGCATGGTGCCCGCCGTGTTCGACTTCGGCGCCGACGGCGACGACCTCTACATCGCGATGGAGCTCGTCGAGGGGCCGTCGCTCGAGGAGCGCCTGCGCGCCGGCGCGCTTCCGTACGACGAGGCGGTCGATCACGCGCTGTGGCTCTCCGAGTTCCTCGATCGCGCGCACGCCTTCTCAGTCACCGTGGAGCAGCGCCCGTACCGGCTGCTGCACAACGATCTCAAGCCGGCGCACGTCAAGATTCCTGCGGGGGGCGAGCGCAAGGTGCTCGACTTCGGCATGGCGAAGGTGCTCGAGGAAGCGCGCGAGCTCGCGACCGACGTCGGCCGCACGATCGCGTACGCGGCGCCGGAGCGCCTGCGATCGGAGCGCGTAAACGTGCACGCGGACTTCTGGTCGCTCGGCGTGATGCTCTACGAGATGGTCGCGGGCCACCGGCCGTATCCGGCGCTCGAGGATCCACGGCTTCGGCGGCAGCTCTATAGCGCGATCACGAACAACGCGCCGCGCCAGCCGCTCCCGCCGGCTTGTCCGCTGCCGCTGCAGGCGATCGTCCATCGTCTGCTCGCGTTCCAGCCGTCGCTGCGCTATCAAACCGCCGGCGAGATTCGCGCCGACCTCGAGCGCTACGCTCGCCGCGACGTGCCGATCGCGCTGCAGTATTACGACACGCCGGCGACGCTCCCGGTCGCGCGATTCTCCGCCGTCGCGCTCGCGGGTCCCTCGGCCTGGCTCGGGGCCGGCGCCTCGACTTCGCTCGGGACTGACCCGTCGCCCTGGCTCGGGGGCGCCCGCTCGATCGCGCTCACGGAGCTTCCGCCGATCGCCGCGGTGCCGCCGACCGAACCGATGCCTCCATCCGCGCCGCGCGCCTCCGCAATCGGTTCGATCGCCGCGGCGGCCCCGACCGCCGTCGAGTGGCCTGCCCCGAGCAGAGTCGAGGGACGGCGCCGCTCTTTCGGGCGCCGCCTCGTGAGCGCGATCGCGGCGCTGTGGTTTGTCAGCCTCGTGACGACGGAGGGCGTCGCGTGGCTGTTCGCAGAGCGCTTTCGCGACACGATTCCGACGATCGACGAGCGCAGCGTGACGTCGAGTCATGCCGCGTACGACGCCGTGGAGCGCTGGTCGCCGCTCGACCTCGGCCTGAAGCTCCGCGTCAACCGGCCGCTCGTGCGCGCGCTGCGCGCGATCGGCGACCGCGTGATCGCCGACTACCGCCGCGAGGCGCCGACGATGGGCCCGGAGGAGTGGCGGCAGGCCGAAGAGGCGTTCGCCTGGGCGCGCGCGCTGTCGCCGCGCGACGAGACCCTCGCCGCCAAGCAGCTCCTCGCCGACGGCCATGTGCGCCGGCTCGCGGCGCAGCGCGCGCGGCCGCCGAGCGGCGCGCTGGCGCAGGGCGCGCTCGTGCGCTTCCGCGACGCGGCGGCGTCGAACCCCGGCGCGTTCGATCCGTACGTCGGCATGGCGATGACGCAGTTATACGTGCTCGGCGACGTGGACGGCGCGCTCGCCTCGCTCGACGCCGCGGTGCAGCGTGGATACAGCGTCACGCGGCGCGACACGGCGCTCGTCGGCGACGCGTACATGCGCCGCGCGCTCGTGGGCCGACGGCGCGCGGCGCTCCTCACGGGCGATCGGCGGCTCAGCGCGCTCCTGAAGGCGAAGGCCGACTTCGAGCGGTGCGTCGCCGCGTTCGAGCCGATCGTCGAGTTCGGCAACGCGGCGAAGCACCTCGAGACCTGCCAGGCGCAGGTGCGGCAAATCAACCAGCTGACGAGCGAGGAAGAGTTCTGACGTGCGCGTCATCGAAGCCGACGCGGTCGCGCGGCCGGCGAGCGGGCGACAGGCTCGCGCGCTCCACGTGGAGTGCCTCGGCCTCGCCGCCGCGTCGATCGTCGTCCTGTTCGGGATCGCGCTGGCGTCGGCCGCACGAGTCGGACGGCTCGACGAGATCGCGCCATTCGGCGGCGTGATTCCGCTGTACGCGCTGCAGGCGCCCGCGGATCTCGAGCCGCTGCTGACGATGTACGAGGCCGACGACGAGCGGGCGGCCGCCGCGCGCGCGCTGTTCGATCGCGCCGCCGATCCCCAGCGGCCGCTCGACCATGTCGGGGCGCTCGCCGACGTCAGGATCCCGGCGCAGGTGATCCGCGGCGATCGCCGGCTCGTGCAGCTCGGCGCGCGGCTCGCGAGCCGCGCCGACGCGCGCGACGTGCCGGTGCTCTCGCGCGCGGACGTCGCGGCGCTGAAGCCGCGGCTCGTCGTGCGCACGCTCGGCGCGTTCGCGCGCGATCTCGCCGGGTCCGTCGCGCTGTTCGTCGCCGCGTTCTGGGGCGCGCACGTCGTCCGGCGGCTGCGCCGCCGCGCCGACGATCCGCTGCTGCTGCCTGCCGTCATGCTGCTCTGCGGCGTCGGCCTGATCGCGATGTGCGCGCGGCGCGATCCGCTGCGCGACGCGATGATCGCGCGCGCGTTCGCCGGCGGTGCGGCGATGGGCGTCGTGCTCCTCGTCGGCGTGTCCGAGATCGACTTCGAGGCGTCGCCGATGCGGCGCGCCGTCGTGGCGCCGCTCGCGCTCGCCGTCGCGCTCGCCGCGCTGCTGCTCGTGGCCGGCAGCGGCCCCGGCACGAGCGGCGTCAAGGTGAACCTGTTCGGCGCGCAGCCGGTCGAAGCGATCCGTCTCCTCGTCGTGTTCGCGCTCGCCGCGTATTTCGGACGCCGCGTCGAGTTCCTGCGCGAGCTCTCGCCGCCACCGCCGTCGCCGCGATCATGGCTGCGGTTCCTCCGCCTGCCGCGCCGGCACGACGTGCAGCCGGTCGTCGCCAGCATGGCGCTCGTGCTCGCGTTCTTCTTTCTGCAGCGCGATCTCGGGCCGGCGCTCGTGCTGTCGTTCGTGTTCCTCGGCATGTACGCCGTCGCGCGGCAGCGAACCGGAATGGTCGTCTTCGGGATCGTGCTGCTGCTCGCCGGTTTCGCGGCGGCGTACTGGACGGGCGTGCCGGCGACGGTCCGCCACCGCGTGATGATCTGGGCGAACCCCTGGAACAACGGCGTCACGGGCGGGAATCACATCGCGCACGGTCTGTGGGCGCTCGCGACCGGCGGCGCGTGGGGCAGCGGGCCCGGCCTCGGCAGCCCGACCGCGATTCCCGAAGGCCACACCGACTTCGTGCTCGCCGCGCTCGGCGAGGAGCTCGGGTGGATCGGGCTTGCGGCGGTCGCCGCGCTCTACGCGTTCGTCTGCTGGCGCTGCCTGCGGATCGCGGTGCGCGCGCCAGGCGACTTCACGGCGTTTCTCGTGGCCGGCATCGTGCTCGTGATGAGCGTGCAGGCGATCGTGATCGCCGGCGGCCTGCTCGGGCTGATTCCGCTGTCGGGGGTCGTGACGCCGTTTCTCAGCTACGGCCGCTCGTCGATGCTCGCCAACTGCGCCGCGATTGGTGTCGTGCTCTCCGTCGCGCGGCGTCAATCGCGCGAGCGCGCGCACATGCGCCGGCCGCTCGCGCTCCTCGGCGCCGTCCTCTCGATCCTCGCCGCGGCGATCGTCGTGCGCGCCGGCTGGGTGCAGATCGCGTACGCCGACGATGTGGCGGCGGCGCCGAGCCTCGCCGAACAGGCCGACGGCGGCTATCGCTTCGAGTACAACCCGCGGCTCCTCTCGGCCGCGCGCACGCTGACGCGCGGCACGATCTACGATCGCGGCGGCCTGCCGCTCGCGACGAGCCGCCCCGACGAGATGGCGGGCGTCGGCGCGGCGTACGAGCGCGCCGGAGGGGTGGCGCCGTCCGACTGCGGCGATCCCTCCGCGCGCTGCTATCCGCTCGGCGGCCTGGCCTTTCATCTCGTCGGCGACTGGACGCGCCAGACGAACTGGGCCGCGCGCAACTCCTCGTACTTCGAGCGCGACGCCGACGCGCGCCTGAAAGGCTTCGACGATCACGCGCGCATCGTCGAGGCGATCGATCCGCGCAGCGGGCGGCGCATTCAGGTGATCCGCCGGGACCTGCGCGCGCTGCTGCCGCTCGTCCGGCAGCGGTACCGCCTGTGGAGCGATGCGGTCGCCGCGCTTCGCTCGCGAGTGCGCGACGTGACGACGACGATCGACGCGAGGCTGCAGGTGCGCACCGCCGCGGCGCTCGGGGACGCCGTCGCGTCGGGAGGATTCTCACGCGCCGCCGCCGTCGTCCTCGACGCGTCCACCGGCGAGCTCCTCGCGGCGGCCAGCTATCCATGGCCGGACGATCGCGCGCTCAAAGGGCTC
>QHWK01000851.1 GCA_003223775.1 Acidobacteriota bacterium | reverse complement strand
CAGCTCGGCGGTCGCCTCCGCGAGCGACACAGCGACGACGTCGTCGCCGCGGAGCGCCGCCATCTTGCCGAAGTCTCCCGCGCGCGCGAGCTGGGCCGCCTAGAGACCGAAGCGGGTCGCGAGCACGCGGTCGCGCGGCGTCGGCGAGCCGCCCCGCTGTACGTGCCCGAGCACGGTGACGCGCGTCTCGAAGCCGGTGCGCTGCTCGATCTCGCGGCCGAGGAGCTCGCCGACCCCCCGGGCGCTGAGAATGACGTGCCCGAACTGGTCGACCTCGCCCGCGTCGTGGAGCCCTGGGAGCTCGCAGCCCTCGCTGACGACGACGATCGAGAAGTTCTTGCCGCGTGCGTGGCGCTTCCGGATCGAGTCGGAGACCTCGTCGAAGTCGACCGGCTGCTCCGGGATGAGAATGACGTCTGCTCCGCCGGCGATGCCGCTCATCACCGCGATCCAGCCGGCGTGCCGTCCCATCACCTCGACGACCATGACGCGGTTGTGCGACTCGGCGGTCGTGTGCAGCCGGTCGATCGCCTCGGTGGCGATCGTCACCGCGGTGTCGAAGCCGAACGTGTAGTCGGTGCCGGCGAGGTCGTTGTCGATCGTCTTCGGGACGCCGACGATCGGAAGCTGGTGCTCCGCGTACAACCGTGCGGCCACGCCGAGCGTGTCCTCGCCGCCGATGGCGACGGGCGCCGAGGCCCTCGAAGCGGCCGTCGACGAGGCCGCGCCAGCCTTCGAGCACAGCGACGCAGTCCCAGCCCTCCGCGTCCGAGCTACGGACGACGGCGCGGATGACCGCGTTCAGGCCCGGGCAGTCGCCGCCGCCGGTGAGCAGGCCGATCGTCTTCGCCATCGGCGGAAGTCATACCGTTCGTCGCGCCTGCGGCGCCGCACAGGTGCCGGCGGTGCGCATGCGGCGGGTGGGAATCGAACCCACACGTCCCAAGGGACAATGGCTTTTGAGGCCATCGCGTCTACCAGTTCCGCCACCGCCGCGACATTCGCAGTGTAGAGAGGACTCCGACAGAAGCCTTTCCTGCTTGAAACCCGGGCGGGGGCGCGAAATACTCCCCCGACGCAGGGACATCGGGTCGGACTAGGAGGAGAGAGCGTGAGTAAGAAGTTTTCGCTGTTGGCGCTCGGCGTCGCGGCAGCTGTTGTCGCCGCCGTCGCCGGATTCACGGGCACAGCTCGAAGCGCGACGGCCGGCGTGACGCCGCTGCCGTCGTCGTCGTGCGGGCCCATCGTCTACAAGGGGTCCGGCACGCCGGACTTCATCATCGCGTCGGATCTGCCGTTGCAGGGCGCGATCCGCAAGCAGACGGTCCAGCTCTCGCGTGCCGAGATCTGGGCGCTGGCCAACGCCGGCTGGAAGGCCGGCTCCTACAGGATCGCATTCCAGCAATGTGACGACTCGACCGCGCAGACAGGCGGCTGGGACACGGCCAAGTGCGCAACGAACGCGCACCTGTACGCGAACAACAAGTCGGTGATCGCGGTGCTCGGGACGTTCAACTCGGGTTGCGCGAAGATCATCGTGCCCGTGGTCAACCGGGCCGGCCCGCTGCTGATGGTCAGCCCGGCGAACACGAACCCCGGCCTGACGAAGAAGTGGGACGTGGGCGAGCCGCAGAAGTACTACCCGACGGGCGTTCGCAACTATGCCCGCGTCGTCGCGACCGACGACATCCAGGGGCCTGCCGACGCTCTCTGGTCGAAGTCGCTCGGCTTCAAGAAGGTGTACGTCCTGAACGACAAGCAGACGTACGGCTTCGGCGTCGCGAAGACGTATACGGCCGCGGCGAAGAAGCTGGGGATCACGGTCGTCGCCAACGAAGGGTGGGACGCGAAGGCGTCGAGCTACGAGGCGCTCGCGACCCGGATCAAGGCCTCTGGTGCACAGGCTGTCTTCCTCGGCGGCATCGCGTGCAACAACGGCGCGAAGCTGATGCAGGACATCAAGTCCGTCGATCCGAAGATCCAGCTGCAGATGCCGGACGGCTTCAGCGACCCGAACGCGAACGGCGCGGTCGCCAACGGCGCGTACATCAGCGTCGCCGGTGAGCCGCCGAAGGCGCTGACGGGAGTCGGGGCGACATTCGTCAAGAGCTTCGGCAAGCAGATCGGGACGACGCCGAACCCGTACTCCGCGTACGGCGCGCAGGCGATGGATGTCGCGCTTCAGGCGATCGCGAAGGGTGGCGGCCAGCGGGCTGCCACGACGAAGCTGGTCTTCGGGATCACGATCACGAACGGCATCCTCGGCAACTTCACGATCAACTCGACGGGCGACACGAACGCGCTCGCGATCACGATCTACAAGCAGGCCGGCAAGAACCTCAACCCCGTCAAGACGCTCGTGCCGCAGTCGAGCCTGATCGGCGGGTAACGCCAGTAGGCACAGATCGGTAGACACCGGGGGAGGCGACGAGCCTCCCCCGGGCTTTCACGGGACTCGATGGCGGCACACGCGCATACCGAAGCAACGGTCCGTCTGAGACGCTCGTACGGCTCCTACGTGATGCCGACACTCGCGATGCTGCTCGTCGGCCTCCTGTTCGTGTGGCTGATCGTCAACTTCGCGAGGG
>QHWK01000032.1 GCA_003223775.1 Acidobacteriota bacterium | reverse complement strand
GTTGATGTCCGTGTCGGCTTCCGACGGCTGGATCGTCCCCAGGGTCGTCGTAAACGTGATGTGAGTTCCCTCGTGCGGAGGAGAGCCCGACGCCCGGATCACCTGCGCGATGATGTCGGTCGATCCGTTGATCGGCAGCGCGTTCGCCGAGGGTGTCAGCGTGATCGACGAGCCGGTCGGCGCCAGGAGCGGCACCTTCTGGCAGGCGACGGTCAGAGCCGCAGCCGACACGAGTAACAGGGCAAGCGCCGGAGCGCGGTAGTTACGTGATACCATGAGGACAGTAACCATCTTAATTCGCATGAACTTAGCGGGTCAAGTCAATCGACGTACAGCGGACGCCGGCTACGCGATGGCGGCGCTGATTGTCGCCATGGGCATCATGGCCATCATGATGACGGTGGCCATGCCCGTCTGGCGGCAGACCGCGCAGCGGGAAAAGGAAGAGGAGCTCGTTTTCCGCGGGCTCCAGTACGCGCATTCGATTGGCCTCTATCAGCGCAAATTCGCCAACGCCTACCCGCCCAACGTGGATGCCCTCGTCGAGCAGCGGTTTCTCCGCAAGAAATTCAAAGACCCCGTCACCAATGACGATTTCGTCGTGATCCCGCCGGGCGCGATGCTGCCGGGCACGACGGTCCCAGGCATGCAGCGCGGCGGCGCGCCGACCACGCCGGCCGCAGGCGCCGGGGGCGGCCGCGGCGGCAGCCCGCTGGCGACGCAGACCACGACGGCGGCGCAGCCGTCTTCCCGCGGTGGGCTGGCGCCGACCGGATCGCAGCCCGGCGGCCTTGGCGGCGGCACGACCGCCGGCGTCGCCGGGGTGACGAGCAAGAGCAAAGCGCAATCGATTCGCCTCTACAACGGCCGCGGCCATTACAACGAGTGGGCCTTCGTCTACGTTCCTCAGCTCGCGGCGGGCCAGGGCGGAGCGCCGGGCACCGCGGCACCCGGACAGCGCGGCCAGCAGCCCGGTCAGCCTGGCCAGCCCGGCGTCGGACCCGGGCGCGGCCAACAGCCGGGCACCGATCCGTTCGGCCGGGGCCGCGGCGGCCCAGGAGGGCAGCGCAGCCCCAGTCCCTTCGGCCAGGATCCGTTCGGCAACCCCGGCGGCGGCCGCGGATTCGGCCCCGGGCCGGGGCAGCAGCCGACGTTCCCTCCGCGCGGCAGGAACTGACGGTTAGGACGAAAGCGTGCGCGTGATGGCCGCTGCCGCGAGGGCAGAGAGCGCGAGCAGCGCGCATCCGAGCGCAACGCTGCGCAGCAGCAGCTCGCCGACGCCGAAGAGCGCGCTGTAGACGAAGATGCAGCCGAGCAGCGCGTTGAGCAGCTCGACGCGCAGCGATCCGGAAACCGCGACCGCGCCGGCTTGGGCGGCGATCGGCTTCCATCCGGGCCCTTGCGGCCGCACGCGGCGATAGAAGGCGATCAGCGTCTCGTCCCGCTCGGCCCTGGTCAGAAACGTCGCCGCAATCCAGACGACCGTCGTGATCGCGACGGTGACGATCATGATGTAGGCGAAATCGCGCGGCCGATCGCTGTCCCACCGCAATCCGAGCTGCAGGTACAACGACACGACCGCCGCGGCAGCCATCGCCGAGACCTCGGACCACGCGTTGATGCGCCACCAGAACCAGCGGAGCAGCAGCACCGCGCCCGTGCCCGCGCCGGTGACGATGAGCAGCTTCCACGCCTGCTCGATCGACGCGAGATGCAGCGTCACGTAGATCGACACGAGCATGAGGCCGACGGTGACGAGCTGTGAGACGACGACGTACTCGCGCTCGGCGGCGTCGCGGCGCAGGAAGCGGCGGTAGCAGTCGTTGACGACGTAGGACGCGCCCCAATTGAGCTGCGTGCCGATCGTCGACATGTACGCGGCGGCGAACGCCGCGAGCATCACGCCGCGGAGCGCCGGCGGAAACACTGCCGGGTCCATCAGCGTTCGCACGTAGCCCGATTCCTTGTCCGCGAGCGTCGGATAGAGGACGAGCGAGGCGAGCGCCGTGAGAATCCACGGCCACGGCCGGATGGCGTAATGCGCGATGTTGAACCAGAGCGTCGCCAACAAGCCGTCGCGCTCCGTGCGCGCCGAAAAGATCCGCTGCGCGACGTAGCCGCCGCCGCCCGGTTCGGCGCCGGGATACCAGCTCGCCCACCAGTTCACGCCGAGGTACACGAAGAGCGTGATGGCCGGCATCCACGCGGAGTCGGACGACGGAAAGAACGAGAGGCGCGATCCGCCGCCCGCAGCCGCGTCGAGCGCGCGGACTTTCTGCTCGAGCGCGGCGAGGCCGCCGGTGGCGCGCACGGCGTAGTAGGCGAGCGCCGTCACCATCCCCATCTTGAGGACGAACTGCACGAGGTCGGTCACCAGCACGCCCCAGAGCCCGGCGAGCGTCGTGTAGAACGCGGTGAAGACGAGCATCGCGAGCAGCGCCCAGAGCGCCTGCGCGGCGTCGAGCGCGAGCGTCACCTGCAGGATCTTCATCATCGCGAGGTTCACCCAGCCGATGATGATGCAGTTGATCGGGATGCCGAGATACAGCGCGCGGAAGCCGCGCAGGAACGCCGCGGGCCGGCCGGCGTAGCGCAGCTCCGCGAACTCGACGTCGGTCATCACGCCGGCGCGCCGCCACAACCGCGCGTACACGAAGACGGTGAGCATGCCGCTCGCCGCCATGTTCCACCAGAGCCAGTTCCCCGCGATGCCGTAGCGCGCCACCATGCCGGTGACCACGAGCGGCGTATCGGCGGCGAACGTGGTGGCGACCATCGACGTGCCGGCGAGCCACCACGGCACGTTCCGGCCCGAGAGGAAGAACTCCGTCGTGCTGCCGCGCGCGCGGCTCGCGTAGTAGACGCCGATGGCCAGGTTCAGCGCGAAATACGCGGCGATGACGAGCCAGTCGACGAAGGTGAGCGTCATAGATCGCCGAGCGCGTCGTGAAAGGCGCGGCGCGCCGCGCGCATCTCCTCGAGCGTGCCGCCGCCGCACGCGCGGTTGGTGAGCAGCACGAAGTAGCGATCGCGCGCCGGATCGATCCACACGGACGTGCCGGTGTAGCCGACGTGGCCGAACGCCTGCGCCGACATCCGCGTCCCGCACGACGAGGTCGGCAGCATCGTATCCCAGGCGAGCGCGCGCGAGCTGCCGGGCACGCCGCTTCGCGCGACGAACAGCGGCACGAGCGCCGTCGAAAACGGCGCGCCGTCGAGGCCGCGCGCGGCGCGCAGGAAGGCGCGCGCGAACGCGCCGACGCCCGCGGCCGTGCCGAACAGGCCCGCATGGCCGGCGGCGCCGCCGAGCGCCGCCGCGTAATTGTCGTGCACCTCGCCGGCGAGCCGGCGTCCGCGCCGGGGATCCACGTCCATCGGCAGCGTCGGCGCGCATCGGCCGCGCAGCGGAGGCGGCGGCTCGAAGCCGAGATACTCGGGGGGCGCCACTCGGAGCGGCGCGAGGACGGGATCGAAGAGCGACGGGAGCGCCGCGCCGGCGATCCGCTCGAGCAGAAACGCAAGCAGGATGAAGCCGAGGTCGCTGTAGATCGATCGGCTGCGCGGCGGGTATTCGAGCGCGATCGTCGAGATGTCGTGCTCGAACTCGCGGCGCGTCGCCGGCGGCTGATCGACGAGCCGCGCGGGCAGACCAGACGCGTGCTCGAGCAGATCGCGCACCGTCACCGCCTCGCGCTCGATGCCGCGCCACTCGTCGAAGAAACCGGAAACCGGCGCGTCGAGCGCCAGCGCGCCGGTGCGCACCATCTCCATGGCCGCCGATCCGGTTGCGAGCGGCTTGGTGAGCGACGCGAGATCGAAGATCGTGTCGTCGAGCGCCGCGAGCGCGTCGGCGTCGAACGTCAGCCGGCCGAACGAACCGGCCCAGAGCACGCCGGCGCTGCCGCCGGCCTCGACGGCCGCCGCCGGAAACGTGTGCGCGGCGATCGCCGCCTCAACCACCCGGCGCGCGTCATCGAGCGGCACGGCTCACCAGCAGACCGACAGCTGCGCACATCGACGCGCCGGCGAGCACGTACCAGGTCCACGCCAGCGGCGTGAAGACGCGGACGGCGATCATCGCGGCCAGCGAGACGGCGATGCCCGCCATCACGCCCGTTTGCGTCGCGCTCGTCGTCAGGACGCCGAGGAGGAACGCGCCGAGCATCGGACCGTAGACGATCGACGCGATCGTGAGGCCGACGGTGAACACCGATCCCCAGTCGCGCGCGGCGATGGCGATCGCAATGAGCACGATGCCCCACGATGCCGTGAGCCATCGCGACAACGCGAGCAGCCGCGCGTCGTCCACGCCGCGGCCGGCGAGCGGCTGATAGAAGTCCAGCACGGTCGTCGACGCGAGCGAGTTGAGCGAGCCGCTCAGGTTCGACATCGCGGCCGCGAAGATCGCGGCAATCACGAGGCCGGCCACGCCGTGCGGCAGGCTGCGCACGATGAAGGCCGGAAAAATCTCGTCGTTGCTCGCCATTGGCGGCAGCGGGTGGTGCGCGTAGTACGCGTGCAGCATCATTCCGATCGTCAGGAACAGCGCGAACTGCGCGAAGACGACGAAGCCCGAGACGATGAGCGCGATCTGGCTCTCGCGCTGGTTGCGGCACGTGAGGAGCCGCTGGACGAGCAGCTGATCGGTGCCGTGCGAGGCCATCGTCAGAAAACAGCCGCCGATGAGTCCGGCCCAGAACGTAAACGGCACCGTGAGATCCCACGACCACGAGATCGCCTGCAGCTTGCCGGCCGCGCGGGCGTCGTCGACGACCGCGGCCCAGCCGCCGGGCACGAGCTGCACCAGCATGTACGCGGCCAGCAGCGAGCCGCCGACGTAGATGACGAGCTGCACGAGATCGGTCCAGATGACGGCGGCGATGCCGCCTTCGTACGTGTAGACGAGCGTCAGCAGGCCGACGATGACGATCGACCAGAGCCAGAGGTGCGGGAGGCCGGGCATGCTCGCGCCGAGTACCGCGGCGAGGACGAGCGACGCCGCGAACACGCGCACGCCCTCGGCGAGCGCGCGCATCACGAGGAAGAGCGACGCGGTGAAGTGCTTCGCCTGCGGGCCGAACCGCTGGTTCAGCAGCTCGTACGCCGTCAGCATCCCGCCCTGAAAGTACGCCGGGATGAACAGCCAGCTGATGGCGAAGCGCGCGACGATATAGCCGGCGACGACCTGCAGATAGGTGAAGCTGCCGCCGAGCTCCGGACGCGGATAGACGGTGTAGGCGAGCGCCGGCACGCCGATCAGCGTGAGCGTGCTCGTCTCGGTGGCGACGATCGACAGGCTGATGACGAGCCACGGCGTCCGCCGCGATCCGACGAAGTAGTCCTTGACCGAGCGGTGCGATTTCCTGAAGCGGCTGCCGAACCAGGTGATGCCGACAAGATAGGCGGCGAGCACCGCGTAGTCGACGGCAGAGAAGCCCACTTACGAGGAATGCCGCGCAGCAGGCACGGCGATCGAAGTGCGCACGGCTGCGCGGACCATGAAAGGCAGCGGAGCGTAGCATAGAATCGATCGAGCATGCACGTTCTCGGCATCGATGCGGGCGGCACCAAGACGATGTGTCTGCTCGCGGACGAACACGGCGCGATCGTCTCGGAGGCGCGCGGGCCCGGCGCGAATCTGCACGCGGCGGGCGAGCTCGCCGTCGAGAAGGCGCTCCACGACGTGATGGAGCGCGCGATCGGCGATCGCGCGATCGTGCCCGCCGCGATCTGCCTCGGCATCGCCGGCGTCGATCGCGACGACGAGGCGCAGGTCGTGCGCGCGATGATGCGGCGCATCGGCTACAAGTCGCGGATCCTCGTCGTCAACGACGCGCTCATCGCGCTCGTGGCCGGCGCGGGCGACAACCCGGGCATCGTGGTCATCGCCGGGACACATCATCGGCGACGAAGGCAGCGGCTACTGGATCGGGCGCGAAGCGCTCGCGGCGGTGATGCGCGCCGCCGACGGCCGCGGGCCCGAGAGCGCGCTGACCGCGCAGATCCTCGCGCACTTCAAGGTCGACGACGTGTCGCGGCTGCCGCGGATCGTGTACGACCGCGCGCACCCGCGCATGAGCGTCGCGGCGCTCGGGCCGATCGTGCAGCGCGCAGCGGAGCAGGGGGACGCGGTGGCGATGCGCGTGCTCGAGCGCGCCGCCGACGAGCTCGTGCTCGGCGCGCGGTCGGTGACGACGCGGCTCGAGATGCGCGGCGATGCGTTCGTCTTCCATCTGGCCGGCGGCGCCTTCCGCGTCGTGCCGTGGCTCGCGCACGAATTGACGCGGCGGCTCGTGGAAATCGCGCCGCGGTCGACGGTCCAGATGCTCGACGCCGAGCCGGCGGTCGGCGCCGTGTGGCTGGCGCTGGCCGAGGCGCGCGGCCGCGCGGTCGTGCCTCAGTACAAACCCGTCATGGCTGACGAAACACAAAGCCGTCATGGCTGATGGCTGATGGCTCATGGCTGGCCTTTGCGCCATCAGCCATCAGCCATTAGCCATCAGCCCTCAGCCATCAGCCATCAGCCATGATGCGCGTCAGAGTCTTTGACACCGCCAGCCGTCTGGCCCGCGCCGCGGCGCGCGACGTGGCGCGCGCGCTGCGCGCGAACCCGCGCCTCGTCCTCGGCCTGCCGACCGGCCGCACGCCGATTCCGCTGTATGACGAGATCGTGCGCCTGCACGGCGCCGGCCGCGCGAGTTTTCGCCGCGCCACGACCTTCAACCTCGACGAGTTCCTCGGCCTCGACGGTCGCGATCCGCGCAGCTATCGCGCCTTCATGCAGCGGCATCTGTTCGACCACGTCGATCTCACGGCGCGGCGGATCCATTTTCTGAACGGCACCGTGCGAGACGTCGCGGCCGAGTGCGAGCGCTACGAGCGCGCGATTCGCCGCGCGGGCGGGATCGATCTGCAGCTCCTCGGCCTCGGCACCAACGGCCACATCGGCTTCAACGAGCCGGCGCGCGC